>CATLAS010000072.1 GCA_949878535.1 uncultured Eubacteriales bacterium
GAAAAGGGAACAGAACTTTGCAGATCCCTCGGCGGCGTGTGTATGCCCGCACATATTGACCGGGAAGCAAACGGCGTGATTTCTGTGCTGGGTACGTTCCCGGAAAATCTGGGTTATACATGCTATGAACTCAGCTCCACAGGAAATCGGCAGGAACTGGAGACGGCGCACCCCCATTTGAAAGGACTGCGCTGCATAACCGATTCCGACGCCCATTATCTGTGGAATATATCCGGACCGGAAAATTGCATGGAACTTGCGGACGAGCCGTACAGCAGTGCGCTGGTGCGTGAAAATCTTCTTGCGGCATTGGAAGGGAAATAACGCGGGGACAGATGTTTCCAGTTATTTTTCCTGTCACAGGCGCCGGGAAAGGCATGAATTTTGAAGGACTTATCTCTTTATATATTGGATATCGCCATGAATTCCGTGCGCGCAGGTGCAAAGCATATTGAAATTCTTTTAGAAGAGGACGCGAATGCAGTTTTAACGCTGACCATTCGTGACGATGGCTGCGGTATGAGCAAAGAGCAGGTCAGCCGGCTGTTTGACCCATTTTTCACAACGCGGAAAACCCGTGGTGTAGGACTTGGCATTCCTTTTTTACAGATGCTTGCACAGCAGACGGGAGGCAATGTTTCTGTTTTCTCAAAAAGTGAGCAGGAGCATGCAGATCACGGTACGGTAGTCAGAGCAGTATTTCACACAGATCACATTGATTTTATCCCTATGGGGGATCTTACAGAAAGTGTTTTAACCCTGATTCAGGGAAGTCCGGATGTGGATTTTATCTATCGGCACACAACCCCTTCCGGATCTGTTACTATGGATACAGCAGAGATGCGCAGCGTGCTGGGAGATGATATATCACTGGCAAGCTACGAAGTGCTTGGTTTTATAAAAGCGTATTTACAAGAGCAGTATCAACAATTTTAATTTATAAATCGGAAAGGAAGCATTGTATGAAATCGTTATCAGAACTTGCAGCGATCAGAGAACAAATGAAAGACAAAGTCGCTATCCGTACAGGATCCGGAGATATCCGCGTTGTAGTAGGTATGGCAACCTGCGGAATTTCTGCCGGCGCGAGACCGGTGCTGAATGCCTTTGTTGAGGAGGTCGCAGCTGCAAATCTTACAGACAAGGTAATGGTAACCCAGACCGGATGCATCGGTATCTGCCAGTATGAGCCGGTTGTTGAAATTTTTGAGGACGGAAAAGAAAAGACCACCTATGTAAAAATGACGCCTGAAAAGGCAAAACGGGTTGTTGAGGAACACCTGAAAGGCGGAAAGCCTGTTTCTGAATATTTGATCGGCAATACAAAGCTTTAATCTGGAGGGACAAAAAAGAATGGTACGTTCACATGTTTTGATTTGCGGAGGCACAGGCTGTACATCCTCCGGCAGTACTGCATTAAGGGAGGCACTTGCAGCGGAACTGGCAGCCAATAATCTCAGTGAAGAAATAAAAATCGTCCAGACCGGATGCTTTGGCTTGTGTGCGCTGGGTCCGATTATGATTGTTTATCCTGAGGGAACTTTCTATTCCAGAGTTACCAAAGAGGATATCCCGGAAATCGTATCTGAGCACCTGCTCAAAGGTCGTATTGTGGATCGCCTGGTTTACAATAAAAATGACGATGCAGATGAAGATGCTGCTGCACATGAAATGCACGCATCTCTTTCCGATACAGATTTCTACAAAAAGCAAAAACGCGTTGCACTGCGTAACTGCGGTGTAATTAACCCGGAAAAAATTGACGAATACATAGCAATGGACGGATACTTTGCCCTTGGTAAAGTGCTTACCGAGATGAGCAGAGAAGAAGTTGTGCAGACTCTGCTGGATTCCGGTTTGCGCGGACGCGGCGGTGCGGGATTCCCCACCGGTCTCAAGTGGAAATTTGCTATGGGCAGCGAAGGCAAAAAATACGTTTGCTGTAATGCAGACGAAGGCGACCCGGGTGCGTTCATGGACCGTTCCGTGCTGGAAGGCGACCCCCATGCCGTGCTGGAAGCAATGGCAATTGCAGGTTATGCAATCGGTGCAGACCAGGGTTACATTTACGTGCGTGCGGAATATCCTATTGCGGTAAACCGTTTGGAAATCGCATTGGAGCAGGCAAGAGAATATGGTCTGCTTGGCAACAATATTCTGGGTACAGGATTTAATTTTGATATTCAGCTGCGTCTCGGTGCAGGTGCATTCGTGTGCGGTGAGGAAACTGCGCTGATGACTTCTATCGAAGTCAAACGCGGCGAACCCCGTCCCCGTCCTCCGTTCCCGGCGGTAAAAGGTCTGTTCGAGAGTCCTACGATTCTGAACAACGTAGAAACCTATGCGAACATTCCTCAGATCATTTTGAACGGTCCGGAATGGTTTGCATCCATGGGTACAGAGAAATCCAAGGGTACCAAAGTATTTGCTCTTGGCGGTAAGATCACTAACACCGGTCTTGTGGAAGTGCCTATGGGTACAACTCTGCGTGAAATCGTTGAAGAAATCGGCGGCGGTATCCCGAACGGGAAGAAGTTCAAAGCAGCACAGACCGGCGGTCCTTCCGGCGGATGTATTCCTGCATCTTTGATTGACACTCCGATCGACTACGACAACCTTTTGGAAATCGGTTCCATGATGGGTTCCGGCGGTTTGATTGTTATGGATGAGGATACCTGTATGGTAGACCTTGCAAAATTCTTCTTGGAATTCACTGTGGATGAATCCTGCGGTAAATGTGCCCCCTGCCGTATCGGTACAGTTCGTATGCTGGAAATTCTGAACAAGATCACCGAAGGCAACGGCGAGATGGAGGATTTGGATAAGCTGGAGGAACTGGCAAACTATATCAAATCCGCTTCTCTTTGCGGCTTGGGACAAACTGCACCGAACCCTGTGCTTTCTACGCTGCGGTACTTCCGCGACGAGTATGAGGCGCATATTAAAGAAAAAAGATGTCCTGCCGGCGTATGTAAAAAACTTCTTTCTTACAATATTGATCCTGATAAGTGTAAAGGCTGTACGCTTTGCGCACGTGTATGTCCTGCAAACGCAATTTCTGGTACAGTTAAGAATGCACATGTTATTGATCCGGAAAAATGCCTGAAGTGCGGCGCTTGTATAGAGAAGTGTAAATTCGGCGCGATTTACAAGAAGTAAGGAAGGAGTACATTCAATAAATGGAAACCAAAATGGTCAATATAAAAATCAATGGCGCAGATTATTCTGTGCCCTACGGAACTACTGTTCTGGAGGCTTGCAGACAGGCAGGCATTGAAATCCCTACCCTTTGTTATCTGAAAGATGTAAATGAAATCGGTGCTTGCCGTCTATGTCTTGTTGAAGTAGTCGGTGCAAGAGGTCTGGTTACTTCCTGTGTATATCCCATTGAGCGGGAAGGCACGGAAATTCTTACCAACACTGCAAAAGTGCAGGCTGCACGTAAGATGAACATTCAGCTGGTGCTTTCTGCACATGAGAAAAAATGTCTTTCCTGTATCCGTTCCAAAACCTGTGAACTGCAGAAGTATGCACTGGACTACGGCGTAGAAGAAGATTACTTCAAACCTGTAAAGACAGAGTCTCTGCCTTTGGAAACAACCGGTCCTTCTATCGTTCGCGATCCCAACAAGTGCATTCTGTGCCGCCGCTGTGTTGGCGCATGTAACCGCGTACAGGGAATTGGTGCAATCGGCATGCAGAATCGCGGCTATGACACAGTTGTTGGCTGCGCATTTGAGCAGAATCTTACAGATACAACTTGTATCAACTGCGGTCAGTGTATCGTTTCCTGTCCTGTAGGTGCATTGTACGAAAAGGACGATACAGATAAGATCCGTGAAGCATTGAACGATCCTACCAAGCATGTTGCTATTTGCTGCGCACCTTCTGTGCGTGCACAAATCGGCGAGTGCTTTGGATACGAACCCGGTACCGATTGTGAAGGCAAGATGGTTGCAGCGTTGAAGCGTCTTGGATTTGACGGTGTATACGATATGAACTTTACCGCAGACCTGACGATTATGGAAGAGGCAACGGAGCTTTTGGGTCGCATTCAGAATGGTGGAACACTGCCGATGATCACATCCTGCTCTCCCGGATGGATCAAGTACTGCGAGCATTACTTCCCGGAAATGATCGACAATCTGTCTACCTGTAAATCTCCCCAGCAGATGTTTGGTGCAATTTATAAGGCATTCTTCTGCAAGAAGATGGGCGTAGATCCTGAGGACGTAGTATTTGTTTCTGCTATCCCCTGTACTGCAAAGAAATTCGAGGTTGGCAGAGACGGACAGTCTAACGATGATCTGCAGAACGTGGATATCGCTGTTACAACTCGTGAGTTGGGTCGTATGATTGAATCTGCTGGTATCAACTTCAAGATGCTGCCGGACGAGAAATTTGACACACCGATTGACATTGGTTCTGGTGCAGGCGCGATCTTTGGCGCTACTGGCGGTGTTATGGAAGCTGCGCTCCGTACAGCTGCGGAAGTAATTCTGGGCACTACTCTTGAAAAGGTAGATTTTGAGGATGTGCGCGGTGTAGAGGGCGTTAAGTTTGCACAGTATAAGCTTGGCGATATGACTGTACGCGTGGCTGTAGCCAGCGGTACTGCAAATGCTGCAAAGCTGCTCCGCGGTATTCAGAGCGGAGAATATCAGGCTGACTTTATTGAAATCATGGCATGTCCCGGCGGCTGTGTAAATGGTGGCGGACAGCCGATTCAGCCTGCAAGTGTGCGTAATTCTATAGACTTGCGTGCAGTACGTGCAAAGATTCTTTATGATGCAGACAAAAATCTGCCGTATCGTAAATCCCATGAAAACCCCATTATTAAGCTGGTATATGATGAATTCCTGGGCGAGCCGAACAGCCACAAAGCACACGAATTGCTTCATACCCATTATGTAAAACGCTCCCTGTAAACAGGCGTAAATTTACATTACACCCCTGCAAAATTTTGAATTTTGCAGGGGTGCTTTTTGTAAATCAACAAGGTTAGGCGGGGCGGGTTCTTGTTGCATTTTTGAATTAAATATGGTACAATGATGGAACAATATAAGAGAAAGGCACGGTAATCTGCCATGCTAAAAAAAATACTTGCTGTTTTTCTTGCAGCAGTACTTGCGCTTGGATTTGTTTCCTGTGGGAAAAATGACGATACGGAAGAAAAAAATTATACATCTTCAGATGTTGCAGCAGAAAGTGAGAACTTTCAGTTTACAAGAGCTGAATTAAGTTATTTGTTTTACCAGAATTATCAATCCTTTCTTCAGCAGAACCAAAGCTATATGCAGTATATTGGATTAGACACTTCTGCATCATTGAAAGACCAATCTTATTCTGAAGATGTGACTTGGTTTGAGTATTTTATGCAGGAAACCACGGAAGATTTGCACCAGATTCTGGCTTTGTGCGAGGGAGCCAAAGCTGCTGGAATCGAACTGGATGACGAAGATCAGGCGGAAATTGAAGCTGTATTAAACAGCTATACAAAATATGCAGAGAATTATGAATTTGAGCTGGATGCTCTTTTGAAAAGAGAATACGGAGCGGATATTTCATTTGAAGCTTTGCGGACTTGCTTGGAAAAGCTGAAACTTTCTATTAAATATCAAGATACACTTGTTTCAGGATATGATTTTACTGATTCAGACTTTACTGCATATTTAGAAGAACATAACGACGCTTTTTATTGCATTGATTAT
>CATLAS010000073.1 GCA_949878535.1 uncultured Eubacteriales bacterium
AGCCAGCGAATCTCTCCGGGAGCAAGCTGCGCCGTATGCTCTGCACCAACGCCATCCCAAAACTTTGTAACACAGCTTTCTGTAGAATTATTTACAAGTGCATATTTGCCGCAGCTCCGATATCCATGCACCTCACAGCATGGATTGTCCGCATAAAAAATATACATCTGATCTTCCATTCCCGCCGCATAATACAAGCTGCGCAGCAAAAGGCGTGTGTTCTGACTGCTGTAGGGCAGCCCCGCAATATACACCCCTCTGCCTGCACCGTATGCATGAGCGCTGAGATGCACTTCCCCGTTAGAAAACTCCAGAATTTCACAGTCGGATGCCACCGCATATACATTATTTTTACATTCGCCGAAATCTATCGGCTCTGTTATATCCGCTGTAATAAAATGCGATTCTGTTCCCTCTGTATGATACTTGTCCTCGTTTACAGTAAAACCGCGCTCCTGATCCACGCCCAATACATCACTTAACTGAAAATACCGCCCCTGATAGGGATATGCAGACGGCTCTCCTACACCGATGAAGCCACCGCCCTGCCAAACCCACATGCGCAGCTTCGAAAGCAGCGCTTCATTGTTCCAACACGCACCTCCGGAAAAAGCAGTACCTGCATCCCCGGCGTTTATAATCACATCAATATCTTCGGGAACACCATTTTCTACAATGTCCGAAAATTGGATAAACCGCACGTTGACCGCCATACCGCTAAGGGCTTCCAATACACCTAGATAAGAATAGGTTTGCTTATACATCATCCCATGCGCCGCTATATATCCCTGCCAGGAACGCAGTTCTCCCCAACAGTTCAGCACTCCAACCGTAATGGGTGCATAGGGACTGTGCCCCTCAATGGTATCCAGAATTTCACGAAACTCATCGGCAATCCGTTCCACACATTCTACAAACGCAGGAAATTCCGCTGCAAGACTTAAATATCCCCCATATCCGATACGGGACACCGGACTGCGCAGAATCGCGCGACGGGCGGCAAGCCAGTTTTCCTGCGCTTCTACCTCCGGCTGCCCGCCCGGATAAAAGGAATCCGGGAAAAAATAAGGCAGGAACCGTGCTTCCGTATATTTCACATGAGGAATATCCGCAATCATACGGAGCGTGGCACCGCTGTTTACACTGCCAACTACCGCATCCAATCCGATACTTGAGAAATACTTTCCATATGGTTCCGCACCAATCCAGTTATCCCCCAGAAACATCATCGCTTCTTTGCCTTCCTGATGCACCATTTCTACAAGCTTCGCTGCCCGCTCGCTGACATATTTCTGAATATACTCCATATAATCCAGATACTGTCTGCGAGGCGGACGGAAGGAATTGTTATAATATCCCTCATCCACAAAATCCTCCGGACCTAATTTATAACCATATTCCTTTTCAAACCCGATCAGTGCAGCAGGAGATACGGCGCCGCCGTATCCAAGCCAATCTACATATTTTTCTCTTCTGCAATTGTCGTAAACCAAAGTAAAATGATAAAAGAACGTGGTAAACCGCACCACATCTACATGGGGGTTTTGTGCGAGCCAATGGGACAGAGCTGTTTTCATAAACGCCCAGGACATCTCTCCGTGGACATCAAATGGAATATCCCGCTCCCGCCCCTGCCAGTTGTTTGTTATATAGTTATACATTTGTGTGGGATCCCAATTGATAAACGCAGGAAAAGAAAGGGTATACACATGCCCTGGCACCGTTTTTTGTATGGTTACCGTTCCGGCAGTCCGATCTATATTGACATATGCAGCGGGGATGACCACGCCCTGGGTTCGATCCCGCACCTCCCAGTTATGCTCCGGATCCCAGTCATAATCCGGTTCCAGTTGACTCTCAAAATATCCTTCCATGATAGGAAAGGAAAGTTGTGCTCCCACCGCCGTATGGCGGGTGCTCATCAAAAAAATTCTCTGCCGCTCTGCCGGGTGAGAGCGGGCAAATTCGTTATATCCCCGGGCCACAAAATAGGCGGCATATATTTTCGCGGGACGCAATGCGTCTACCGATTCGGTGAGTTCTGTTCCATCGCTATTCCGAACTGCATCCGCGCCCCAGCGCTGGATCAGTTCCTTTGTTTCCTCCATAAAATCCGCCTGAATGGGGATTGTAAAGCGACCGTGTTTTCTCATTTACTTCCTCCCTTAGTCCTTGAGCCCGCCTACATTCATTCCTTGGGTAAGCTTTTTCTGTACCAGAATATACAAAATCAGCGTAGGGAGCATAACCATCACAAGTCCTGCATACATCTGCCCGTATTGGGCGGCGGCATTCTGTGCTTTCATCAGATTCATGAGTCCAACCGGCAATGTTTTTGCCTGATCCCGGGTCATCAGGGTGAGTGCAATAATGTACTCATTCCAGAAAGATAAAAAGTTAAATAATATTACCGTAATAACAGAAGGGCGCGCCATGGGAATCATCACCCGGATCATCGTCTGCATATATCCGCTTCCATCTACATACGCTGCCTCTTCATATTCTTTGGGAAGTGTCTGAAAATAACTCGATAGAAGGTAAATTGTAAAAGGCAGCGCGGTAGACGCATACACCAGTGCAAGCACAAACCGATTGTTCAGAAAGATGGGGGATCCTATCAGGTTGCCTGCATCCACCAACATCAAAAAAATCGGAACCACAATATAACTGACGTTGATAAACAATCCACCCATAAACAGCGTGCGTATCAGTCTACGTCCACCAAATCGGTATCTCGCCAGAACGTACGCCGCAGGCAGTGCCACTACCAAAAGGATTCCCAAGGCCATGGCTGTCACAATGACAGAATTGAGAAAATATTCACCCATGTGCGCTTCCCGCCAGGCACGTGCAAAATTTTCAAAATAAAGTCCAGCAGGCAGCGACCAAGGATTCTGATAAAACTCTGCATTCTCTTTCAGAGAAGCAAGAAACACCCAGCCCACAGGAATAATAATAGACAGCGCAAACAGGATGAGGACAATATAAATAAAAATTCGATACAGCTTATCGCCCTTGTTCATAGACACCTCCGGCTGCAAAAATCATAAATCTATACTTTCCCGCCGAGTCACCAAATTAATCAGTCCGGACAGGGCGAAGGAAAACAGAAAAACAAGCACGCCAATCGCCATACCATATCCGTAGGAGGAATTGGTATATGCCTGCTTGTACATATAGCTTAGGAACACTTCCGTAGAACCGTCTGGACCACCGCTGGTCATAGCGCGCACCAGCAAAAAGCTGATATTGATGGAGCTGATGATAAAGAAGGTTAGCGTGGTACGGATGTTTGTCCAGATCAGCGGAATCGTTATGGTGAAAAACTGACGCACTCTGCCTGCCCCCTCCAGAGAAGCCGCTTCGTACATACTTTCCGGCACAGAGGACATGGCAGCCGTATACATAACCATATAATATCCCACCGCCTGCCAGATCATTGCAATTGCAATACTGTATATAACAATCTTCTGATCCCCCAACCACAGGACGGGATCTGCTTCACCGCCTGTAAAAAAGGATATAAGTGTATTGAGCAGCCCGCGGCTGGGATCGTATACAGCAGAAAAAATTGCGGCAATAACTACGGCAGATAAAATATTCGGAATATAGAAAATCACTCGGAAAAAGCCTTTAAAGCGCAGCTTCTCTCTGGTAAGGATCGCTGCTGTAATCAATGCCATCGCCATTGTAACAACCGTTACAACCACAATCAGCAGAACTGTATTCTGAAAGGATTGCCAGAATTTTGCATCAGAAAACAGCTTTATAAAGTTGTCAAATCCCACGAATTCTTTATTCAGAGAATATCCTCCCCATTTATACATAGAAATGACAAATATATTCAGAGTGGGATACAGCATGAAAACAGCAAATAATATCAGTGCAGGAACCGTACACACAGTGAGAAATGCACGCCTGCCCTTGTGTTTTCGCATGGATACAGTTGCTCCTTTCCTTAGAAGGAATCGGCAGGGCATTGCCCTGCCGTTTGCATGAGATTATTTCTTCAAAGCCTTCCGCAGGCTGTCGCTGGCTTTTCCAATAGCCTCCTGCCATTCATCAACCGTCTTGTCCCCAGACACAATGCTGTTGACCGTACCAAACAGCGTATCCGTCATGCTCACACCCTCTACAGGGTTCGTTGCGGCAAATCCGCCCATAACTGCTTTTGCACCTGTATCGTAAATGCTGTAGAACAGTTTATTCTCACCCTCAAGCATGTCGCTGACACCCTGTATAGGTTGAATTGCACCAGCCTCGGCAAAAATTTTCACCGCCTTATCGGAATACAAATATGCGATAAAATCCTTTGCTTCATCTTTGTGATCTGCGTTTTCCGGTACCCAAATCTGCTCAAAATAGGTGTAAGAATAGCGGTCTTTATCGCTTTCAATCGCAGGAAGCGCCATAAAACCCCATTTGAAGCCTTCGGCTCTGGGTGCGTCTGCCATTTCTCCGGAAACCCATGTTCCGTTAGGCATAAACAATGCCTTGTTATCCAAAACAAGCTGCTGATTTTTCAGATAGTTGTCATTGTTGGCATTTGCCACTGTTGTAGGTTCGGTATACGATGCAAGGCGGGCAACGACATCCAACGCTTCTCTTGCAGCCTTATCATCCCACACCCCTTCTTTATACTGCATGCAATCGTTGTAGAAATCCACACCGCCAGTCTCGCAAAGAAGCGCATATATAAGTGAATCAAAATATCCTGCCGTAGGGTAGGTAAAGAGGGCAATATTTTCCGCCTCTGCCTTCTGACCCAACTCCCACATTTCATCCCATGTTGTCGGAAGGCTCCAGTTTTTCTCTGCAAATAATGCTGCATTATAAAACAACCCGCAGGGGCCGTAAAACATGGGCGCCATATACATTTTGTCGTCACCATACGGATGGGTAGCCGCAGTATCCGTAAATCCGTCGATCAACTTCTCTTTTACTGTCTTTTCTTCACCAAATACCTTTTTATCTAGTATATCGGATATATCCGCCAGGGAATTTTCCCGGATCATCGTCTCTGTGAGTCCTGCTTCCCTGCCTGTTGCAAGATGCACCACATCCGGATAATCGCCGGATTTCATCTTGGAACCAATCACATCCTCCAGATTTTTCTCCGCGGTCAATTCAATTTTAATGTCCTGGTGATCCGCTTCATAAGCTGCCGCTACGTCCTCCCACATTTTTTTACCATATGCAGACTCTAATACAGCAACCTTCAGCACCGTTTTACCGTCTGCATCCTTATCGTCATCCCGCAAACCGCAGGAAGCAAAAAGTGAGACTGTTAAAACAAGCGTAATAAGCAGTGCAAAAAATCGTTTCATCTTTTCTGTATCCTTTCCAAATAGCCGCCGGAACGATCCGCCCGGCTTTTGTTTGATTTCATCCGTTAGCATTGCCAAAGCAGATGAAAATATACATGTTTTGTATAAATTTAACGGGAATAGGATATAAAAAAGATCTCAACAACCGGAATAAACATATAACGCAATTGAAAAAACTTCACGCAGTAAAGGGAGCCTTTTTGTTTGGTGCTTCGGCGAGACACCTCCCTTTGCTGGGGGGAGGCTTAAAGCGAGAAAGTTTTGCGGTGTAATATGTCTCCACCTCCCTTTGCTGGGGAGCCTAATAAAGTTGGGGATTACACAGGAACTCCCTTTCCGTGTGGACCTTTTTCGTCTGCAATCTTCGTTTCGG
>CATLAS010000074.1 GCA_949878535.1 uncultured Eubacteriales bacterium
GGTTGCGGCGATGACCAACCATTTTCAGCATACCTCTGCGGGAATGGAAGTCCTTCTTGTTTACCTTCAAATGTTCAGTAAGGGTTTTGATTCTGTGGGTCAGAATTGCGATCTGCACTTCAGGAGATCCGGTGTCACCTTCATGCATCTTGAATTCTTCGATGATTTTGTTCTTTTCTTCTTTTGTGATCATTTTTCTTCACCTAATAGTAATATTTGCAGTCGCATTCCTCAGGCGGCGGCAGGTGAAAAATCCTCTCTAAGGACGTGCATCCGCTGTCCGGGAAACCGACATTGCTAAAATGCAGTATACCACATTTTCCATGCTTTGTAAAGTTATTTTAGAATTTTTTTCCGTTTTCATCCAGTTTTGCTTTTTTTCCCGCAGCAAGATTCCGCAGCAGTGCAATGCCACCGGCAATGACAAGCATACCGCCGAACAATTTACGAACCAGTACCGGATTAACCGCGTTAGCGGCAGCCGCGCCGAAATATGCCGCCGCCATACCGAAAGCAGAGCAGTACAAAAGAATACCCAGCGGGATTTTCCGCTTTGTCATATGAACAAACAATGCGGCGGCAGAAGCAAAAATAAAGAAAAACAAGTTAAGCCCCTGGGCACTGATCTGATCCACACTCCGAATCAGCGTAAGGTAAATCACCAACAGTCCGCCTCCGCCGATTCCCATACCAGACAGTGCACCAAGCAATACCGCTGCAACAAAATCAATGATTACCATGCAAATCTCCCCTTCAAGACAAGCGCTTTTATCTTTATCTTGCATCAAAGGAAGGATCAATATGCGCCGGATCCGTGAGAAAATTGACTGTTGTACAAATGATGATAGAATCCCTTCTTTTCCAGAAGTGCCTCATGGGTGCCCTGTTCGATGATTTTTCCATCCCGCATAACCAGAATCACATCTGCATCCCGAATGGTCGAAAGCCGATGCGCCACAATAAAGGAGGTGCGCCCCTGCATCATTTTCGCAAACGCATCCTGTATTTTCATTTCTGTACGGGTATCAATGGAGCTGGTCGCTTCATCCAGAATCAGCATAGGGGGCAGACTTAACATAATGCGGGAAATACATAACAGCTGCCGCTGTCCTTGGGATAAGCTGCTCCCCTCTCCTATTACCGTGTCATACCCCTGGGGCAAACGCTTGATAAAGCTGTGTGCGTGACTCGCCTTTGCAGCGGCTACAATATCCGCATCGTCTGCGTCCGGACGGCCAAACGCAATATTTTCCCGCACAGTACCGCTGCACAACCACGTATCCTGCAGCACCATACCGTAATTCTCCCGCAGGCTGTGCCGCCGGATCTGCCGGATATCCGTTCCATCCACGCAAATGCGTCCTGCGTTCGTATCATAGAAACGCATAAGCAAATTGATCAGCGTTGTTTTGCCGCATCCGGTAGGGCCTACAATTGCGATTCGCTGTCCGGTGGATACCTGCAAATTGAAATTCTCTATCAGCGTTTTGTTTTTATCATAGGAAAAATCCACATGTTCCAACGATACATTACCGCGAACATCCGCAAGGTGTGCTTCCGCTTCCTCCGGCTGCTCCGTTTCGTCCAGCAGTTCAAAAACTCTGCCCGCACAAGCAAAGGCGTTCTGCAGTTCCGTCACCACGCCGGAAATTTCGTTAAAAGGTTTCGCATACTGCACAGCATAGGAAAGCAGACAGGACAGCGCGCCGATACTCATTCCGCCGGAAATTGCAGACAGCGCCCCCAGAAAAACTACCACAGCATACACAATATTGCTGATCAATCTGGTTGTAGGATTCACCAAAGCCGAGAAAAACAGCGCTCGGACAGAACACACCTGCAACTGCCCATTGATTTCGTCAAAACGCTTTTGGTTTTCCCCTTCCCGGTTATACGCTTTCACAATTTTCTGGTGTTCGATCATCTCACCCACGAACCCCGTCTGTTCCCCGCGCACCTCCGACTGAATTCGGAACATACTATAGGTTCTTGTCGCAATAAAACGGGCAACTAACAGAGACAGGGGCGTAAGCAAGATCACAGCGGCTGCTACCTGCCAGTGAATGCTGATCATGAAGCAAACTGTTCCAAGAATAGTGATCACCCCGGTGAAAAGCTGGGTAAATCCCATAAGCAGACCGTCGCAAAACTGATCTACATCCGTAATAACACGGCTCACCGTATCTCCCTCTGGATGCGCGTCCAAATAGGAAAAAGGAAGTCTTTGTATTTTTGCAATTGCAGAATTTCGGATATCCTGGGCTACACTGTAAGTAATCCGGTTGTTTACAATGTTCATCAGCCACTGCACCAATGCAGTGACCGCAACAACACCGCCTGCATAAAGCAAGATAGAAAACAGTGCATCGAAGTCTACTGCACCTGCACCTGCAACGGCGTCAATTGCGTCCCCGAACAGCACAGGCAAATACAGCGTCAGCGCCACACTGACAGCGGCAAGAAGAATCGTACACAAAAACAGCCATTTATAGTTGCCGATATATTGCATCACCCGGGAAAGCGTTCCTTTATTCTTTGTATTTTTCATGCCGTCACCTCCCCGCTTCCAAACTGTGACTGATAAATTTCCTGATAAATCTGGCAGTGGGCAAGCAGTTCCTGATGGGTTCCTTTGCCTGCAATGGAGCCATCCTCCAAAACAAGAATCTGATCCGCATGCATAACGGAGGACGCGCGCTGGGAAACCACAAATACAAGGGGCTTCGGGGATAGCGTACGAATCGCACTCCGCAGCGCCGCTTCCGTAGCATGATCCAATGCGGACGCACTGTCATCCAAAATTAGAATCCGGGGAGCGCGAACCAGCGCACGGGCAATTGTCAGCCGCTGCCGCTGTCCACCAGAGAAATTGCGTCCTCCCTGCTCCACAGCAGCGTCTAACCCGCCTTTATCCCGCACTACCTGGGCTGCTTGTGCAGTCTCCAATGCTTTCCATATTGCTGCGTCATCCGCATCGGGATTCCCCCACAGCATATTATCCCGAATGGTACCGGAAAACAAAACCGCTTTTTGAGGCACAACGCCAATACGCTGCCGCAGCTGCGCCGGATCCCATTGATCCGTACCGATGCCATTCACCAACACCTGTCCATTCGTGGGAAGATAAAAACCAGGAATTAGGTTCATAAGGCTGGACTTTCCGCTGCCGGTTCCGCCGATCACGCCAATCATTTCTCCATCCTGTGCAGTAAAGGAAATGTCCGACAGACTGTCCTCCCCTGCACCTGCATACTGGAGAGATACATTTATAAAGTGCACGCCTGTCTCATCTGACGCGGCACAAATCTCACAGGATGCTGCCGGTGTATCCGGCTCCACTGCAAGGGTTTCTTCTATTCGTTTGGCACTTGCAAAAGATTTGGTGATCATCACAATCATGTTAGCCATTTTCACAAGCTCTACAAGTATCTGGGACATATAGTTATACAATGCAATCACAGCGCCAGTAGTAATGATACCTGCATCGACCTGCCCTGCGCCGACCCAAAGAAGGGCGATAATTCCCAAATTGATGACCACATAGGTTAGAGGATTCATAAGGGCAGAAATTCTGCCTACCGCTTTCTGCATAAATAAAAGCGCTTTGTTCTTTTCAACAAAAGCTTGTTCTTCCCGATCTTCTGCACAAAAAGCGCGGATAACACGAGCACCGCTGAGATTTTCTCTTGTTGCGCCAAGCACACCTTCCAATCTGCGCTGCACTTTATCATACAGGGGAATACTCACCAGAATGATAGCAAACACAACGATAGATAACGCCGGAATCACAATTACAAACGTCACGGCAGAATGAGGATCCACTACAAATGCCATCACAGCCGCGCCGAATACAATAAATGGAGAGCGCAAGAACAGGCGCAGCATCATATTGACTCCGTTCTGCACTGTATTGATATCACTTGTCATTCGGGTGATCAGCGCAGAGGTTCCCAGGGTATCCAGTTGTGAATAGGAAAACTGCTGCACCCGTGCAAAAAGCGCATGGCGCAGCTTTGTCGCAAAACCGACAGCCGCCACAGCAGAAAAATACTGGGCTGTTACGGAAAATATAAGTCCTGCCACAGCCAGACCTACCAGCAAAAGACAGCGAACCAGTACCGTGTTCCAATCTCCCTGACGGATTCCGCCGTCAATAATCCCCGCAACCACAATGGGCACTGCCAATTCAAACACAGCTTCCACCAATTTGAACACTGGCCCGAGCACCGTTTCTTTTTCATATCCTTTTAAGTATTTTAGTAGTTTCTTCATAATCCGCCCTGTTATATATGCAAATTCCCTTTTATTATAATCATTCCCATTTTATAAGTCAATGACCCTTGCTCCTGAAATTTACTGTGTTAAACATGCAAAATAAATTCATTTTGTTGTATATGATTATAAAGTGTGCTATTATAAGGATAGTCCAGCCGAGAAATGCGAACAAAGTATGGAAGTAAACGGAGATCATGCAATGAAACAGGCAGAAACTTTTATAAAAGAAAAAAGCCACACAGAGTATGAGAGAGAAAATATACAATACACACTGATCCGTGCAAAACGCAAATCCATCGGCATTCGGATCAGCGACACTGGGGAAATTATTGTACGCGCGCCCCAGCGCACTCCACTGAGGGAAATCGAAACCGTACTCCAGAAACACATGAACTGGATTGAGAAAAATCAGACAAAGGCGGCAAATCGACAAACTTGGTACGATCGTTTGGGCGAAGAGCAAATCGAACAGCTTCGGCAATTGGCAAAGGTACGGCTTACCAGAAAAACAGCACATTTTGCCGCAATAATGGGGCTGACCTATGAAAAAATCACCATCACCCGTGCAAAAAAGCGCCTTGGATCCTGCAGTACCAAAGGCAGTATCTGCTATTCCTTGTATCTGCTCTTATATCCGGATTCCGCTATTGATTATGTGGTGGTACATGAGCTTGCACACTTAGTAGAGCCCAATCACTCCAAACAGTTTTATGACGTAATAGAACAATTTCTCCCGGACTGGGAAGAACGACGGAAGTTTCTGCAGTCAGAGTATATGCACAATCCGTTGGTGCAGGCGAGACCGTAAAATTCTTTCTTCCGCAAAGGAGCATAGAAATGATTATTTGGATTAACGGTGCATTTGGATCCGGAAAATCCAGCGTTGCTTACGCATTAGAGAAAAAAATTTCCGGATCTTTTATATATGACCCGGAACAGTTTGGATATTTTCTATGGGATAATTTCCCCGATACGATGAAAAGAAAAGGAAATTTTCAGCATATAAATATATGGCGCGAAGGAAGTTACAAAATACTAAAATACATCCAGGAACACTACTCCGGCATTCTTATCGTTCCCATGACGCTTTACATAAAGCAGTATTATGAGGAAATCGTACAAAGGCTTGTACAGGATGAAATCCCCTTAAAGCATTTTATCCTTTGTGCCTCAAAACAAACGATTCTAAACAGATTAAAACAGCGCGGCGAATCATCAGACAGTTGGGGAGCGCAGCACATTGATACGTGTCTGCATGCATTTGACTCAGATATATCAGAGATTAAAATTGTTACCGATTCCAAAAGCGTTGATGAAATCGCCTCAGAAATTATGTCTTTATCCGGTCTCTCATTATAATAAAAACAAAAGCCCACTTGTGCTGGAGGTCACACAGAGAACTTCTAGGACATGTCAGCCTTAACA
>CATLAS010000075.1 GCA_949878535.1 uncultured Eubacteriales bacterium
ATTTGCAGCCACATGCCAAGAAAAATCTATGTTTCTATTTCATTTACAAACAAAAAAGCAGTATCTTCCACAGAAGATACTGCTTTGGAGCTGATAGGCGGATTCGAACCGCCGACCTCGTCATTACCAATGACGTGCTCTGCCAGCTGAGCTATATCAGCAAAGCGAAAAACGAACGTTTTCGTTTCCACTCGCCTATTATAGCAAAGAAAAATTCGTTTGTCAATACAGTTCAACAAAAATATCCGTGATATTGAATTGCTTTCTCTTTTGGGAACAGATATGCGTGGAGTTCCACGAAATAATCGTCCGTCATAGATGCAATATAGTCTGTGACAATGGTGTGAGGATCGGTTTCCTCATAGGGATATGAACGCACATAATGATCCGACATAATAAAGTCGATATGGTGACGGAAAACGGGAGATTGCCGGCGGCATTCCCGCACATCCTGTACGAGGCGGTGATACAGCCGATCAAACATAGGACGAATTACATCCCGCTGGGGACCCGCCACAGCAGGACTTAAGTAGATTTGTGTGTAGTTGCTTTTTTTGGCGGCAGACAGCGCGTCGAAATATTCCTGATCCATTTTGATATACGGCTTTCCATAGCTGTTTTCAATAATGTTGACGCTTAAATTATTGATAATTTCCGCATTGATCCGTCCGATAGCGCCGTAAGCAAACACATCCTCTTTCGGGATCATGCCGGCTTTTTTCGCATCCTGACGGTCTTTTCCAAGGTAGGAGATAATATCGCAAATCCGTACCAAGCAACCTTCCAAAGTGGAGGGCATTAGTTTTCGGTTAATTTTCCGATCCTGATAACATGCTTCTACAGCAGCATCCAGACTTTGAAAATCCTCCATAGGTAGAGGACGATATTCATCGCATTCAATTTCGCCATCGTGAGAAAGAATGCCATTCAGAGTTTGGAGCGTTATATTATAAGGAAAAATACCGTCGAGCACCCGCACGGAATGGACGTTGTGGGCAAAATGCCGCCCGGTTCCCTCAAAATACAGCTCGTCCAGATAGGTTTCTCCCGCATGCCCGAAGGGGGTATGCCCCATATCGTGACCCAGCGCTATTGCCTCAATCAGATCCAGATTCAGGCCAAGAACACTGCCGATGGTGCGTGCAATCCGGGACACCAACTGCACATGGAGCGCGCGGCGGGAGATGTCATCGTTTTTAAAGAAAGAAAACACCTGGGTTTTATCTGTGAAACGGTTGTAATATGCAGAATGAAGGATTTTATCCGTATCCCGCACAAAGGGAGTCCGCCAGACGGTGGGTTTATCCCTTGCGGGAATTCTGCGGAGGGCATTTTCATCTAAAAAGCCCACCTGAGGAATTGTGCCGTTTTCCCGGTCGCTGCGGATTCTTTCCTCAACTTCGGGAGATAAGGTATCATATTTCACAGGCAGGCTCCTTTCAGATAAGTTTACGGATGAATAAAGAGAAAATACAGAATTACAACTGCGCCCAGAGCAATCCGGTACCAGCCGAAACTTTCAAAACTATGGCGGCGTACAAAGCTGACAAGGAAGCGAATCACAGCAAGGGAAACAAGAAACGCAGTAATTGTACCTACCAGAAGGACAAGGAGTTCTGTAGTACCGAACATTTCCGTTTCACCAGAAGCAACTTTCGCAACATACTTCAATCCGCGCAAGCCGCTCGCGCCGAACATGACCGGAACAGCGAGGAAAAATGAAAATTCCGCCGCCGCCGTCCGGGACACGCCCAGAAGCATTGCGCCCACAATGGTCGCACCGCTGCGAGAGGTGCCAGGGATGAGGGCGAGCACCTGGAACATGCCGATAAACAGGGCTGTTTTCATGTCGATGTCTTCCGGCTTCTCAATCCGGAAGGGTGTTTTGCTGCGGGTGCGTTCGATAACAATGAAAGCAATACCGTATAAAATCAAAGTAATGGCAACCACAACAAAAGTGGAGAGATGCTGGTCAATGATATCGTCAAACAGAAGTCCAATCACCGCTGCAGGAAGAACGGCAACGATGATTTTGCCCCACATTTTCAGAGTATATTTATTTTCTGCAGGACTTTTCTTTTTGCTCCACGGGTTAAGTCGAGAGAAATAGATCACCACCACAGCTAATATGGATCCAAGCTGGATTACCACATCGAACATGGACATAAACGCATCAGAAGTTTCTTTCAATGGAAAGAATTCATTGAAAAGAATCAAATGCCCCGTACTGCTTACAGGAAGCCATTCCGTAATCCCCTGGATAATTCCTAAAAGCAGGGATTTAATCAATTCAACAATTAACATAATAAACTCTCCTATTCACTCAGCCTTCCCGCAGAATATCGCCCACCTGCACTGAAAAGGGCGGATTCAAATAAAACGTCATCCCTGGATGGGGTGCAGATTCCAGCGGCGCACCGGATGCATCCCACATTTGATCTGCCGTAAAAGACTGTCCCGGGCGACCCGGTGAAAGCAGCTCCACCGAAGCGCCACGCACTGTTTTATTCCGCTGTACAAAGGGAACTCTGCCCTTTTCGTCTGCTGCGCCGGCAGCTACGGCAAGGTATGCCTTTTCTCGTATATATCCGGGCTGGGTTACCAGATTCGGTTCGGTTTTCGGATCATGGAAAAAGAAGCCTGTACCGTATTCCCTGTGGGACACGGAATCCAGCTCCCGCCGCCAGACAGGATCGAAACGGTAATTCTCCGGGCTGTTCATGAAAGAATCCAGCGCCATTTTATATGTATTCGTAACCACGGCAGTATAGTACGCACTGCGCACACGTCCTTCCAGCTTCAAGCTGTCGATTCCCGCCCGAACCAGATCAGGAACATGCTCGATCATGCACATATCTTTGGAGCTCATGATGAAGCTTTCACCGCCGTCTTCTATAATGGGCAAACGATCATCGGGACGTTTCTCCTCCGCAATCTCGCCCGAGTAAATCCAGCGGCAAGGTTGGGCGCACGCCCCCCGGTTTGCATCCCGTCCCACATAATACTGGGACAAAAGACATCGTCCGCTGTACGCCACGCACATAGATCCGTGCACAAAGGCTTCCAGCTCCACTTCCGCCGGCAATGCATTTCGGATAGCGGAAATCTGGGCAAGGGATAGCTCCCTTGCAAGCACAATTCGTTTTGCCCCCATTTTATGCCACGCCATACAGGCAGCGGCAGAAACGGTAGACGCTTGGGTAGAAATATGTATTTCCAGATCTGGTACGCATTCCCGTGCTAAGGCGACCACGCCAAGGTCGGAAACAATTGCAGCATCTGCGCCGATTTGATGTAAATAAATCAAAAACTGCCGCAGGGCAGGATATTCCGCATCTCTTGGCATAATATTGACAGTGACATACACCCGCACGCCCCTCTCGTGGGCATATTCCACGGCGCGTGCCAGTTCCTCATCAGAAAAGTTACCGGAGGCAGCCCGCATGCCAAAAGTCTTTCCGGCAAGATACACCGCATCCGCGCCAAAATATATGGCACTTTTTAATTTTTCAAAGTCGCCGGCAGGCGACAGCAATTCCGGGCGCTTCACTGTTCAAAATCCATGCACATTCTGCCGTGGGTATACGGCCGCACATATGTATCAGCAGCCTGCTGGTGCAGTGGGTGCTTCTGATACTGCTGCAGCGCTGCTTCATCTGTAAAAACGGTGTCCAACATCATATCTGCGTTGGATGATGCAAGCCCATCAATCCAAACTGCGGCAGACACCAGTCCGGGAATTTGACCCGTCAGCCCCTCCAGTGCTTCCTTGGCGTTTTTCTTTACCAGTTCCAGGCGCTCGCCTGTCAAATCCTCTTTCAATTTCCAAATTACAATATGTCTGACCATTTTTACTACACCTTTCCTTGGATTAAATCTCAAAGTACACGTAAAAAAAACTTACAATTTTATTTTCGTATAAATTGATATTTGCAAGTACAGCCCAGATATTCAGCAGCTTTCGTTATCAAGTTGAATTCTTTCCTGTATCCACCTATAAACATTTCTTTTGCAAAAGCTTCTGTGGTAATAAAATGAATTATTATTTCCGTATCAAAAATATTTATATCCATATCTTCGATTTGCAAAAGATTGCTATACCAATTGTCTACAGGTTCTACATGCAAACGTCTTCTTTTGGAAACATCGACTTTATCTGCAAGCAACAATGCCGCTCCAATCGGGCTCAATATATTTTTGCCATCTGAATGATCACCAATTGCCTGAACAATCACATCTTTTTCCCCAGGCAGCAAATCCTCCAGATCATCCAAAAATACTTCTGCCAATGCAGCACTTTTTCGTGCATGGTTCCATCTTCCGGCTATATTTCCTATATCATGTAATAAAGCTGCAATTTTGCCAAATTCGACAGTTTTGGAATCATAAGACAGCGATTTTAAAAGATACTCAACCGTATCAACCACGAACATTGCATGATATCTGCCATGGCACCCCCGAAGCATACCCTTTTCCACTTTACTTAATACTTCGTTGACATTATCAAGTATCATGGCTATATCAGTCGAGTGATATAATCGTTCATAACGATCCATAAATAAGCGCCTCTTTTTTCACACTGTAAATTTTCCAACTTCTGTAAGGCTCTCCAAACTAAAGCAGAAATGTTGACTGAGAAATCATCCCACTGCCATTTTGCAGTGTTTATATCGGTAGTACAATGAAACAATCCCTCACCCGCTTCGCGGGAGCTCCCTTTACTGGGAGAACCTATACCAAACTCAAGCCTCCCCTGTGCAAGGGGAGGTGTCACAGCTTTGCTGTGACGGAGGGGTTGTTTGTTGTGTGCTGTCGATTTGATGATCCTGCTAATCGGTTGCCGGACAATCCCTCACCCGCTTCGCGGGAGCTCCCTTTACACAAGGGAGCCTTTTTTTATTCTTGTTCAGCGGGAGCTCCCTTTACTGGGGGGAGCCGTCGGTAACGCGCAAATCCTATTAGCCCCCAAGGTTCGCTATGCGGCTCCAACACAAGGGTGCTGTCGGTAAAGTGCAACCCTATTAGGCCCCCTTGTGCAAAGGGGGCTGTCAATGAAGCGTAGCGAAATTGACTGAGGGATTGTCCTTTTACACATTCATAATCACAGGCAGGATCATGGGTTTTCTCTTAGTTTTGCTGAACAGATATTTTGTCAGGTTTTCCTTCACACTGTTTTTCATCTGCGTCCACTCTGTAACGCCGGAATCCAGTGCATCATTCAATACTTTAGACGCAATACGACGCACTTCTTCCATCAGTTCTTCCGCTTCGCGGACATACACAAATCCGCGGGAGACAATATCCGGACCGCTTGCAATCGTCTTTTCTTCCACATCCACAGTCGCTACTACAACAATCAAACCGTCTTGCGCCAGATGCCGCCGATCCCGGAGAACAATATTTCCAACATCACCCACGCCGTATCCGTCAATAAGCACTCGTCCGGAAGGAACGGTACCTGCCCGTTTGCAGCTGTTTTTATCCAGCTCCAACACATCTCCGGTAGAATTGACAAAAATATTGTTGGAATCCATTCCCAAAAATTCTGCAAGCTCCTTATGCTGCATCAAATGCCGGTATTCACCGTGAATGGGCATGAAAAATTTGGGGCGGATCAGGTTGTGCATCAGCTTCAGTTCTTCTTTGCAGGCGTGACCGGATACATGCACTTCCTGATTATCATGGTATACGTT
>CATLAS010000076.1 GCA_949878535.1 uncultured Eubacteriales bacterium
TGTTCAGCATCTGCAAGGGAAGAACCACCGAATTTTACGATTTTCACAGGACCTGCGTTCATAGTATATAACTCCATATTCTTTAATGTATCATTACTATTATATGAATTTTGCCGTGTAAAGTCAATATGCAAATCCTACGGAAAGAGACAAGGTTCTACAGCTTTTACTGTGACTTTAGGGGAAGTATAGAATTCAGTCATGGAAGTGGTACACGCTGCATATATATCCTTTGAAGAATTTGATCGGAGGTATTGTATATGGACAAACCGGGACTTTTGAAAAGCGGGGAGGCGATTTTGTATTCCTCTCAATATGATTTACCCGTCACCGGAGAGGGCGGCGGGGAGTACACAATGCCGGATTATTATCCGGAGATTCGACGGCTGGTAAGCGTCAGTGCGAGAGCACTGCCGGATTCCAAATTCCTTTCCGGAAATTTGCTGGAATTTGGAGGCACAATTGCTTTTTCTATTTTGTATATCGGAGACGATGGCAGTCTTGTATGTGTGCCTTATGCCTGCGAATACAGCGGTAACAGTCAGCTTCCGTCTGAACCGCAAGGCGGCGGTGCAGCCATTCATGTAGAAACAGTGGCGGAATCGCCCCAGTGTAGAGTGCTTGCACCACGCAGCGTATCGCTGAAAACAAGACTTCGTACTCGCATTATGGCGGATGAAGCAAACGTATATTCCTGCCGTGCTGCAGACACAGACGGGGAGCGGGCAAATGCGCAGGATCTTGCTACGCTGGAAATGCTTCCGGATGTGATCCATACAGTAAAGCGGGGATATACCACTGCTACAGGATCTGTATCGGGAGAACTGCGCGAGCGTACGGGGACGAAACCCATATCCTGTGACGGAACGGTAAATATCACAGACGTAACTGCTAAAAAAGATGCTGTACAGGTGAAAGGGGATATTTGCATCCATTGCCTGGCGCTGGCGCCGGATGGGCTGTATACCGTTTTGCGGGGATGCATTCCTTTTGAAGAAATGATGCCTGCCGAAGGTGCGGAAGAAGGAGATTCTGTGACGGCATGGGGCCGGGTTGCATCCGTATCTGTTCAGGCGGATGAAGAAACTGGTGTGATCCATGTAGACGCGGAGTATGACCTCAATGCTTTGTGGTCCAGAACTATGGATGTGCCGGTAACAAAAGACATATATTCCACAGAATATGATTTGGAGGCGAAGCACAGCGACTATAGCGTGCTGAGTCAGTTGTGCTGCACAAACTGTGCGTTGAGCCTGAATGGAAGCGGACAGCGGCAGTCGAATACAGGAGCGAATGATTATCTTATTGATATGTGTGCGCAGCCGGTGATAGAAAAGGTGGAGTGCAAGGATCATAAAATTTTGTTCAGCGGAAACTGCAGTGTGAAAGCACTGATTGCGTCCGAAGGGGATGTGATCAGTGAGGAATTTACCCTTCCCATTAAATATGAGCTGCGGGCGCAGGAGGACGCGGCGCCGCAGGATATTGTGTGGCAGACGATTTGTAATGTGACAGACACATCCGGCAGACTGGACGGAAATCAGGTTCATGCTGCAGTGGAACTTGCCATTGCTGCATATGCGGTAAAGAAAACCCAGTGCAGTCCTGTGACTGAAGCGATTTTGGATAAATATGCGAAGCGGGATACGGATGCGTCCTGCATTCGGATTTGTTTTCCGCAGCCGGGGCAGCAGGTTTGGGATATAGCCAAGCGATGCAGTGCCAACGGAGCGGAAGTGGAGCGGATAAATAAAACACAGCGGGATGCTGTGTGTGACGGAAAACCGCTGATAATAAAATAAGGGTAGGAGGAAAACGGCGTCTTTGAACAGAGGCGCCGTTTTTCAATGTGGCTAAGCATTTTAAGTTCTCTTGTGCTGGAGGCGTTTCACGGTTTCGAGGAAGTTGCCGCACAGATCCCAATTTTTAAGGCCCCCTTGTGCAAAGGGGGCTGTCAGCGGAGCATCGCGATGCTGACTGGGGGATTGTAGTAAGATCGTTTTGCAGGGAGAGAAAATTGGCAAATTCATTTGACAATCCCTCCGTCATGCCTACGGCATGCCACCTCCCTTTGCACAAGGGAGGCTTAAAGCGCTTGGTGAGGCTTGCAGCATGCCACCTCCTTTTGCACAAGGGAGGCTTAAAGCGCTTGGTGGGGACTGCGGCATGTTACCTCCTCTTGTGCATAGGGAGACATAAATCGAGTAAAAGGGCTCCATGTGAGGGTTCCATAGAGGGCTCCCATGCAGATCATAGCATTCAAAGGCCCCCTTGTGCAAAGGGGGCTGCCAGCGGAGCATCGCGATGCTGACTGGGGGATTGTAGTAAGATCGTTTTGCAGGAAGAGAAAATTGGGAAATTTATTTGACAATCCCTCCGTCATGCCTACGGCATGCCACCTCCCTTTGCACAAGGGAGGCTTGAGGCGTTTGGTGAGGCTTGCAGCATGCCACCTCCTTTTGCACAAGGGAGGCTTAAAGCGCTTGGTGGGGACTGCGGCATGTTACCTCCTCTTGTGCATAGGGAGACATAAATCGAGTAAAAGGGCCCCATGTGAGGGTTCCATAGAGAGCTCCTATGCAGATCATAGCATTCAAAGGCCCCCTTGTGCAAAGGGGGCTGTCAGCGGAGCATCGCGATGCTGACTGGGGGATTGTAGCAAGATCATTTGGCAGGGAGAGAAAATTGGGAAATTCATTTGACAATCCCTCCGTCATGCCTACGGCATGCCACCTCCCTTTGCACAAGGGAGGCTTGAGGCGTTTGGCGAGGCTTGCGGTATGCCACCACCCTTTATACAAGGGAGGTTTGAGGCGTTTGGCGAGGCTTGCGGCATGCCCCTCCCTTTGCACAAGGGAGGCTTAAAGCGCTTGGTGAGGCTTGCGGTATGCCATCTCTCTTTACACAAGAAAGACTTTTAACATTTGAATCCTATGGCATGCATCTCCTGGGAAGTCGGTGCAGCAAATTTCTTCACCGGGGAGACTAAATATGTTTTATTAAACAAAACAACATATCTGCGTAGAATATTCACAGAAAATTTATTGTATTTTCCGGGATTTTGCGGTATCATAATTTATAAAAGCAGAAAGGAGCAGCATATGTTTGGATATGTTCGTCCTTATGTACCGGATCTGCGGGTTCGGGAACATGAATTGTACCGTGCAGTTTACTGCGGACTGTGTCAATCTATGGGAAAGCATACAGGCTGCGCTTCTTCCTTTACGCTTAGTTATGACTTTGTTTTTCTTGCCGCTGTGCGTATGGTTTTGGAACAGGTATCTTATAGTGCGTGTCCCCGTCGCTGCGGTGCGCATCCTTTGAAAAAGCGGGCGATTTTGCAGGATAACACTGCTTTAGAGTACTGCGCGCGTGCTGCCGCTTTGCTGACGGAAGCAAAAATTGCAGACGATATACAGGACTCGAAGGGGCTGGCGTTACGTTCGCGTATGCTGCATCCCGCTGCGAAAAGAATGTGCAAAAAGGCATTTCCGGACGGAGATAGTCCTGCGGACGCAGTTTGGCAAGCGCTTGCACGGTTACACGCATTGGAGCAGGCGGCATGTCCTTCTCTTGACGATACTGCCGACTGCTTTGGTGCGCTTCTTTCTGACGTGTTCTCTTGGGGATTGACCGGCGCCGCGCAGAAAATTGCTGCACAGGTCGGATTGGCTGCGGGGCGGTTTGTTTATGTGTTAGACGCAGCGGACGATCGGGAGCAGGATCAGAAAAACGGAAATTACAATCCACTGAATATTGCACCGATTGATCCTGCTGCTTTGTCTGTGGCGGTGCGGCTGGATTTATCTAAATTGGAAGCTGCTGTGAATCTGATGGATTTTACAGGACGCAGCGAGTTACAGGGAATCATTGAGAATATTTTGTACAAGGGTATGCCGCTGGAGGCGGATCGAGTGTTTTTAGGAAAACCTCGCGGATATAACTTAGCAGACCCTGTAAAAGAAAATACGGACGGGGCTTTTGCAGCCGCTCCGAAAAAGAATCAGGAATTTAATCAGGAAAGGCATGGTTCATCCATATGACAGATCCCTATAAGGTTCTCGGTGTTTCCCGGGAAGCGACAGATGACGAGATCAAAAAAGCATACAGGGAGCTTGCGCGAAAGTACCATCCAGATAATTATACCGACACGAATCTTGCAGAACTGGCTGAAGAAAAAATGAAAGAGATCAACGAGGCGTATGATCAGATTCAGTCGGAACGTTCCGGAAAGGGCGGCGGTTCTTCTTCCTATTCAGGCACAAATTACGGCAGTGGGACTACCAGTGACAGCCGATATGTGGAGATTCGGAATCTAATCAATCAGCGCCGTTATTCTGAAGCGGAGCTTCGGCTGGACGCAATGTCTGTTGCAGACCGCAATGCGGAATGGAACTTTTTAAAAGGCTGCGTTCTGGCGCAGCGTGGGCATTTTTATGATGCGCAGCGGTTTATTGAAACGGCGTGCTATATGGATCCAAACAATGCGGAATATCATAATGTGCGCGCGCAGATGTCGAGTCGTGCCGGCGGATTTGGCGGTGCCTACAATACTCGAAATACGGGAGACAATGATCTGTGCTCCATTTGTGCAACGCTTTGGTGTTTGGATTCTTGCTGCGAATGTATGGGCGGCGACTGTATCCGCTGCTGCTGAATGAAAGGCGGACATATGGAAAATCATACTTCCGGATTTAAGCAGACAAAGCGTCTTGCGGTGTGCGCGATTCTTTCCGGGCTTAGCTTAGCGGTTCTGTATGTGGGCGCCCTCAGCGGAATTTTTGATTTGTGCGCAGTGATTGTAGGCGCTCTGTGCACTGCATTTACAGTTTTGGAAATCGGCGGGATTTACCCGTGGCTGACTGGGGCTGTGACCGGTGTTTTATGTATCCTTCTTCTGCCGGATAAATTTGTAGCATTGGAATATATTGCGCTGGGCGGGTTGTATCCTATACTGAAATCTTTTTTGGAGCGTATCGGGAAAATTCCGTCTTGGATATTGAAACTTGTGTATTTTAACTGTGCATTGACTGTATGCGTTCTCGTATCGGCGTTTGTGCTGCATTCAAAGGAATTTGCATCGGCCGCATGGTTTGTAATATACGGTGCCGGTAATGTGTTTTTTATAATTTACGACGTAGCGCTGACCTCATTTATTTCTGTATATGTTTTGCGGTTGCGAAAACGGCTGAAAATCAAGGGACTAAAATAAAATGAAAGTATGGAAAGTCTCCCCTGTGCAGGGGAGACTTGATTTTTATGGTATAAAAGTTCTATGGTGGCGTTTTTTGCCGTCTTAAAGTATGTACGTTAGTTCTCCTGTAAGGAAGGTTGGAGAGGCAATCTCTTAGGGCGTGTCAGCGAAGCACATATATTTAAGGCCCCCTTTGCACAAGGGGGGCTGCCGGCGGAGCCGGCTGGGGGGGTGTAATGCTATCATTATGGAGGAAACGTAAATCAGCAACGTACACAAAAACAATCCCTCCGACACGGCCCGCGCCGTGCCACCTCCCTTTACACAAGGGAGGCTTAGTCGGGTGGGTAGTTTGCGCAGCTTTCCATTCCTTTGCTGTGAGGCATAAATCGGGTGAAAGGCCCCCTTGTGCAAAGGGGGCTGTCAGCTAAGCGCAGCGATGCTGACTGGGGGATTGTAATACTGTCATTTTGGAGG
>CATLAS010000077.1 GCA_949878535.1 uncultured Eubacteriales bacterium
GCGACTGTAGACCAATATGGCGATTATGTTGCGCTGTCTGATGTGCTGGAATTGACCGCTGTGGATCCCATTATTGTGGAAGCAACCAAATTGATTGGAAATCAGGCAGGAACTACGTTAGACACCATTGTAAGAAATAAAATGGTGGCAGGAACCAATGTTACATATTGTCCGAAATTTGTATCTGGAAAAGAAACAGCAGTTACCTCACGCGCAGACCTGGATACTACTGCAAAACTGACAGTTGATGTGGTTAGGCAGGTAGTGGCAAAATTACAGGCGATGGATGTGCCTGATATAGACGGTGAGTACGTGGCAATCATTCATCCGTATGCTGCATACGATCTTATGAGTGATGAAGCATGGGAGGAAGCGCACAAATACGCACAGCCGGAAAACATATATACGGGAGAAATCGGCAAAATTGCTGGCGTGCGGTTTGTACAGACTTCAAAAGCAAAAATCTTTTCCGGATCCGGATGCCCTGAAGGGTTGGGAGTGTTCTGCACGCTGTTCCTTGGATCCAATGCATATGGCGTTACAGATATAGATGGCGGAGGTCTGCAAACGATTGTGAAGCAATTAGGATCCGGAGGCACATCCGATCCGCTTAATCAGCGTTCTTCTGTAGGTTGGAAAGCTATGAAAACGGCGAAAATTTTAGTAGAAAGCAATATGGTTCGTGTAGAATCCTGCTCTGAAAGATATTCTGCAAGTGCAAAAGCAAACTAAAAAATGGAGGAATACATTATGGCATCAAATCAAAACAAAGAATTGGAGAAAGTCACAGAAGAAGTGATGGAGGAAACAAATGTTCTGGAGCCTACGGCTACGGATGTACTGCAGAAAAATGCGGAGATTGCAAGCAATAACTTGGAGAAAACAGTAACCATTCGCCTTCCGCGCGAGAAAAAAAGCAGCGGAGATGTTTTTGTATCAGTCAATGAGCGCACATGGCTAATTAAGCGTGGTGTTTCTATAGAGGTGCCGGAATGTGTTGCGGAAGTTCTGCGGAATCAAGAAAAAATGTTGGATGAAGCGTATACTTTTGAAGAACAAGTGATGGATAAAGAGTAAAACATTACAGTTTGGGAAGCCCTGTTCCAAATGGAGACAGCAGCATGGGCTTCCCATATTTTATATATGGAGGGGATAAGTTGACTATTTCAGAAGCAATCAGCCGGATTGACGCGATAAAGTCGAATGCTTACGATATTAACTCTAAAGTATATTGGCTATCTGTGTTAGACGGTCGTATAAAAAAAGAAATTATCGACACACATGAAGGTGCAGAGAATGTGGAGTTTAGCGGATATAGTGACAAGACACCATATAATACTACGCTTCTTGTTCCTGCGCCTTATGATGATATATATCAAAAATGGTTGGAATCGTGTATTGATTATGCAAATGGAGAATATGGGAAATATAACAATAGCGTTATTGTGTTCAATGATGCATATGCGGCATATGAGCGATATTACAATCGAACGCATATGCCGCATGGGAAGAATTTTAAGTTCTTTTAGGGAGGGAATATGCGATATCCAACACTGATTGATATTGGAAATCAAAAGAATTTTATAGATGTGTTCGGCGGATACAATCACAATTTACGTATATCGGATGCAGAGTTTTACGATATGGAGAATCTTTCTTCTGACGGATATCCCATGCTTTCAACCCGCCCGCCCAGAGGGAAGACGGGATTGGGGGCAGTGTATGATATGGCACGGGTGAATACACACAAATATAAAGCGTCTGATCCGCCTGTGCCTGCATTTGCAGTGGTTCGGGAAACGGAAGAGGGTGGAGAGCTTGCATTGGTGCGTACAGATCCGGATGGTGAGGAAATGCAGCGACCATCTATCCCGCTCCAGGATCCCCATGATACACAGCTTGCGGTACAGAGCGGATACGTGTATGCATTTCCGGATGGGGTACGTATGGCTACTTTCGGGGCGCTGAATGCAGTGGAGAGAGAGCTTTCATGCGAAATTACCGTAACGCATCCGGACGAAAACCTGATTCCCCCTCCGACAGTTTCCTTTCGTATGGAGCCATGCGATGCACAGGGGGCAGCAGTTGCAGGGGCTGTTTCTTCCCGTATTGCCACAGGAATATACACCGCCGGCAGCAATGTGTATCGCGGGGAGAATCAATTGATTGTGGTGCGCGGCAGCGGCATGACGGTGAATACCCACGGATGGACGGTATTTGTGGATAATGCAGGCAAAATCACACACCGGGAATGGAAGGCATATGACAGCGTTCCGGTGGAAGGAAAGTTTACTCTGACCGGGCACGGCAGCGCGTCTGCATGGCTTGGTAACTACTGTACAGAGGGACGATATGTATCCTTTGATGAAGATACGATGACAGTGCGGGTATATAACTCAAATTCCTTTATGGTTGTGACAGATAAGCCATCTGATCCTGTGTCCGGAATGATTTGGCGGGACACAGGAACCGGCGCAATGTACATATATAATTCTGCGCTTAGTGAGTGGAACAACTATATAACAAACTATATCCTTTTCTCCTTCTCATTGTCCTTGCCGCCAAGCAACCCGAATGACGCAGTGCAGGTGACGCGGAACGGGAATCCGGTAACGATTTCCCCGTCCGGCGTATCGGGAGGCACTACGGTATATGACGCTATATTTGGAGGGTTTAAAGAAGGGGACGCGGTGGAGATATCCGGCATATCGGAGGAATATGATTCTACCTATGTGGTTGCAAAGTGGGTTGCTGAAAAGGGACTTGTACTGCATGGCAATATTTCAGAAAGCGTTAAAAAGAATCTTAGCAAAGGTGAGGGCATCAGTATATCACGGCGTATGCCGCAGATGGACTTTGTTATTGAAGCCGGCAACCGGCTGTGGGGGTGTTACTACGGCGTGCACGATGGAGAAGTAATCAATGAAATCTATGCGTCCGCCCTGGGAGATCCTACAAACTGGTATAGATATCAGGGAATATCCACAGATAGCTGGACAGCTACGGTCGGAGTAGACGGTGCGTTTACCGGTGCTGTGGTATATGGCGGTTATCCTTTGTTTTTCAAGGAGAATGCAATCATTCGCGTGTATGGGACGCAGCCTTCCTCTTTCCAGCTGGCAACATACAATTACCGCGGGGTGAAATCGGGCAGTCATAAAAGTCTTGCGGTATGTGATGAAGTGCTGTATTACCATTCCTGTGACGGGATTCTTGCTTATTCCGGCGCGGCGCCTGTAAAAGTAGATGAAGCGCTGGGACAGGAAATCTATCATAATGCAGTCGCCGGCGAACTGCGGGGAAAATATTATGTTTCTATGACAGACAGTAAAGCTATGGCGCATTTGTTTGTATACAGTCCGGCGAAACGAATGTGGCACAGGGAGGACAATCTGGCGGTACGTTCCTTCTGCAGGGAGGGCGATCAGCTGTATATGGTATGTAAGGATGGGGTGCATACGGTTGCTATCAATGCGGACTGCGTGGGGAGAGAAGCTCCGTTGAAATGGTTTGCAGAGAGTGGCGAGATCGGCTGCGGGGATCCAGGCAGGAAGTATCTGAAAAAACTACGGCTGCGGGCGGTGCTTCCGGTTGGGAGTGTATTACAGATATTTGCATCCTATGACGATGGAGACTTTGTACCGTGTACAGGTGTAGTGGGATACGGAATCACGCCCATAGAGGTGCCGCTTATTCCAAGACGATGTGACCGGTTCCGCTTGCGTCTGGAAGGCATCGGGCCGTGCAGCATTCTTTCAATATATAAAGAAACGGAGAGCGGGGAGACATGAAACGGGAATGGATAGAGCCTCCCAGAGAGGCGACCACAGAGGCATTTTATATCTGGGCGCTGCAGCTTACGGAAATACTGAATCGAATGGATACTGATAAGGAGGAGACGAATGGCAAATAGAAATACTGGATTTTCATATAAAGATTACACACAAAGTGACGCTGTAAAGAAAAAGCAACTTGCGCTGGATCAGCATCTTGCAGGTAAGATAGGAAATTTTGCATATCAGGACTACAAAGAAAGTGATGCAGTAAATCTGGCTTTGGAAAAGTTAAAGAATCACGAAGCCATCAAACCGGGACCATTTCAGTATGATAAACAGCCCGGTTGGAATAATGTCATGGATCAGATTCTGAACAGAAAAGATTTTTCCTATGACATGAACAGCGACATGCTGTATCAGCAGTATAAAGACAGCTATATGCGGCAGGGGAAACTTGCCATGCAGGACACGATGGGGCAGGCTGCTGCACTTACGGGAGGATATGGCAACAGTTATGCAACGACTGCCGGGCAGCAGACATACAACGGATATATGCAGCAGCTGAATGACAAGGTTCCCCAGTTGTATCAGCTTGCCCTTGACAAATACAATCAGGAAACATCTGATTTATATAACAAATACGGGTTGTATCAGAGCGACTATGATACCAAATACGGCAAATATCGGGATGATGTTTCAGATTATAACACAGAGCGTGATTATCTGACAGGCAGATATGATACGGAGCGTCAGTATGACTATAGCAAATACACGGACGCAAGAGACTTTGCATATGGACAGCACAGAGATCAGGTAGCCGATTGGCAGGCTGACAGGGATTATCTGGCGGGAGATCTGAACAATGAACGTACTTTCGATTACAACCAGTATTCCGATGCCTACAACCGCACATATACGGATCATACAAACGCTGTTGCCAATGCGCAATGGCAGCAGGAGTTTAATGCGGCACAGCAGAAGTATAATGATGAGATGAAACTTGCTGCCGCAAAGGCAGTGGGTGAAGATGAGCCGTTCAAGCCGTTTACATTCAGCCATGTGGATGAAGATGGATTGTACCATTTCTATAGGGACGGGAAGGAATATAAGCAGGCACAGGGCGTAAATCCGTACACGGGAACAAAAAATCCTGATGCAAAGAATGGAACATTCAGCAACGGATATCAGCCAAATAATGTGGGTGGTAATAAACTCGAACCTACAAACCTAACGACGGATGAAATTAACGGAGTAAATCAAAATATATGGATGACAACAGATAAATATGGACTGCCCGTTTCGTATTTTGTTTGGGATGGAACGAAAAACAAATATCAAGAAATTGAAAATCCAAGCGGCGTGCGCGCGGGACAAACGTTTCTATCATTAAACATTGATCCAACGGAAACAGCGGCATGGGAGTATATGAAAAAAAATAAAAAGTAAAATTTCCGCACAAAAAGTTAAGAAAGGCAGAAGTTTTTATGGATACATACAAGACAAGCGGAAAGCGAAAACTCAACACCGAAAAAGTAACAAAAAAGAACGAAAAGCTCCGGCTTGATCCATCAAGGATATCATATGATTCGTCAGCATTGTATAGTCTAAATCAAAAGAGCGGCGCTGATACCTTGGATCAGGATATTGAAAGACTGCATTCTTCACTTGGTTCTGTTAGTTCCGGGTGGCAGAATAAAGATTCAATGAAACGCAGGGGGCAGGAAATTGCTTCTATTCAGGACAGGCTTTCTGCCCGCAGGAAATATCTTTCTGTCGCACAGATGTTTCCGGAGGATTTCGGTATAACGTCCGATCAGTCCAAATCCATTCAGCGCATTTCTGATCTGGAGAATGATTTCAGAAATATTTCTGATTCTTTTAAT
>CATLAS010000078.1 GCA_949878535.1 uncultured Eubacteriales bacterium
GCAATACCTGCGGGATGTATTTCATACCGGCGCCGTTTTTCGATTCTGGGGCAGGCCAGTGTTGGAGCGAGGCGTTTTAAAGCTGTCCGCCCCCGTGCAGGAACCATGGACGGAAACGACTCCGCTGCCGCCGATCGTTCCGGTTTATCCCCTTGGAGCAGGACTATCCCAAAAATATCTTGCCTCTCTGATACGGGAGGCGCTGAAAGCCGCAGCAGCACAGATAAAGGATCACCTGCCCACAGAAACACTGCAAAACAATCATCTCTGCTCCCTTAGCTATGCAATCACAAACATCCACTTCCCGGAAAATCTGGAGGCGCTGGAAAATGCACGGCGCAGATTTGCTTTTGATGAGCTATTCTGCACCGCCGCCGCTATGGCTGCAATCAAAAGCGGCAAGGCAGGGGGCGCAGCGCCGGTTCTTGCAAAAAATGATCTATCCCCGCTTCTGCAAAAGCTCCCATATAGTTTGACCGGTGCGCAGCGGCGCTCCGTCGGAGAAATCTCTGCCGATCTAGCGTCTGGCTCACCTATGTGTCGGATTTTATGCGGAGACGTAGGCTCTGGAAAAACTGCAGTTGCCGCTTGCGCCGCATATATTGCCCTACAAAACGGATACCAGTGTGCACTGATGGTTCCCACAGAAATCCTTGCCGGGCAGCATTACAGCGAACTCAGTCCCCTTTTTGAAAGCCTGGGATACCGCACTGCCCTGCTTACAGGCTCTATACCCGCCGCGCAAAAACGGAAAATTCACACCGGACTTGCCGCAGACAGTGACCGGATCGACCTTGTAATTGGCACGCACGCCCTTTTGTCCGACACGGTTTCTTTTGCCTCTCTGGGACTGGTCATTACCGATGAACAGCATCGGTTCGGCGTAAATCAGCGGGCGATGCTCCGTGAGAAGGCTGGGCAGGCGCATACACTTGTAATGAGCGCTACGCCCATCCCGCGCACACTTTCTCTGATTTTATTTGGAGATCTTGATATTTCCCGATTGGACGAAATGCCCCCGGGAAGGCAGAAAATTTCCACCTTTGCTGTAGATGAAAGCTACCGCGCCCGATTGGTTGGCTTTATCCGAAAACAAAAAGATGCCGGGTATCAAACCTATGTTGTATGCCCTGCAATTGAAGAAGTGAAAAAGAAAAAAGCCTCTGAGGATATAGAGGAGTTGGCAGATATAGACTTTTTTGCGCCGCCCGATGAAGAACTTCCACTGAAGTCCGCTACAGAACATGCCGCCATGCTGCAATCTATGATGCCGGATCTCACCGTAGGGCTGGTGCATGGCAAAATGAAAGCATCGGATAAAGAGCGTGCAATGGACACCTTTTATTCAGGAGAAACAGACGTACTTGTCTCCACAACCGTCATTGAGGTAGGCGTTAACGTACCGCGTGCAACATTGATGGTAGTGGAAAATGCAGAACGGTTCGGTTTGTCGCAGCTGCATCAGCTGCGCGGACGTGTAGGACGTGGAAAGGCAAAATCCTACTGTATACTGGTATCCGACGCCACATCAGAAACCGCCGTGCAGCGGCTGTCCGTTATGTGCCGTACCAATGACGGATTTCAGATTGCGGAAGAAGACTTGCGTCTGCGGGGCCCCGGCGACTTTTTCTCTGCTGAGGGAAGCTTCCGTCAGCATGGAGGTCCTTCACTAACCTTCTCTGCCGGATGCAACGATACCCGCCTTATTTCCGATGCGGTTACCGCAGCTGGAACACTGATTTCACAGGATCCTGATTTGATGCTGCCAGAAAACAGGGCGCTCGGTGCATACATACACGATATGATACGAACATCCTTTCACACGATCAGTTAAAGGTTTCTGAGAGTTTGTGGGGCAAATCTCCTACATAACAAAATAAGCCTCCCATATGAGAATCCGCTGCGCGGCTCCAAGGGAGGTAGCATACCTAAGATTTTATATCAAATTAAAAAGGCTCCCCCCAGCAAAGGGAGCTATCGCCCAAGCGTAGCGTTGCGTAGCGTTGCGTAGCGTTGCGTAGCGTTGCGTAGCGATAGCGACTGAGGGATTGTCTCTATTATCATTTTGCAGGATCAATAAATTGAAAGTATTACTAACAATCCCTCCGAGTTTTGCTACGCAAAACCCACCTCCCTTTACACACGGGAGGCTTAGAAAAGAGTTAAGTGCTGTGCCACCTTTCTGGAAGTTGTGCAACAGATCCTCACAAGGAAGGCTTAAGAAATCTGACATAAATCTTGCAGCACGCCGTCTCCCTTTGCCTGGGAGCCTTTCATGCTTACTTATTCCCCTGTACGCTGGCTGCGAAGCAGGGCAATTTCCTGCGCATATCCGTCCAGCTCATTCGGCGTTTCCAAATAAAACGGCAGATCCCGCAGCATGGGATGATTGATTATCTTTGTAATTCCTGCAAGCCCCAAAAAGCCCTCTCCAATTTTTTCATGCCGGTCCTTGGCAGCTCCCACCGGATTCTTACTGTCATTTAAATGCACTGCCCGCAGCCGGTCAATCCCGATAATCCGGTCAAACTCCTCCAGCACCGCATCCGTTTCACCAGCAATATCATATCCGCCATCCGATATGTGGCATGTATCCAGGCAAACGCCAACATGAGATCGCAAGGCAGGATCTACACCGTCAATAATCCCGCGCACTTCCTCAAAATTTCTTCCAAGCTCCGTGCCCTTTCCCGCCATGGTTTCGATCAGCAGTGTGGTGCGCTGATCTTCTTTCATGACTATATTCAGGGTTTGCGCCACATTGGCAATCCCGGCTTGGACGCCGATTCCCACATGGGCGCCCGGATGAAAATTATACAGTGCACCGGGGATTTCCTCCAAAACAGAAATATCCTCTGCCATGGCTTCTCTGGTATAATCCCGGATCCGGTCTACCTCGGAAGCCGGATTGAGCGTATAAGGTGCATGAGCAAGAGGCGGCGCAAAATTATGCTCCTGCATAAATGCTGTAAGCGCCGCTATATCCTCCGCGTCCGGGCGCTTGAATCCCCGCCCGCGAGGATTACGAGTAAAATATTGAAACGTATTCGCCCCGATAGACAGCGCCGTTTTTCCCATAGCTGCATATCCGTCAGAAACGGAAAGATGACATCCAATATAAAACATACTAATCTCCACAAACTTTCTTTGACTTTGTGTTTTGTGTCTCCAGTTTTGCATAAATTCATATCTATTACGTATATCATACCATGTAAGACTTTTTCTGTCAATCTCTGTCATTTGACAAGTGACGGAGAAACAGGTATAATTAGGAAAGAACTGCGATTATAAGAAAAGGGGGGCACTGTTTATATATGAAAAAATCAAAGGTGATCTCCTTTGCAAAATTCCGGCAGGAACTGATTGATATTATCATAGAGCTTGCCAATGACCAGGTCAACGTTTACGCCGCGCAAGCCAGCTTCTTTATTATTATTTCGGTGATTCCCTTTATTATTTTGCTGCTGAGTCTGGCAAAGTATGTAATTGACGTGGACTGGATCGTAGGCTGGATTGAGCATCAGGTATCCGGAGATATAGGACAGCTTCTTCAATCTGTTCTGGCAGAAGTTACGGAAAAAGCAGGCATTTCGCTCGTATCCATTACAGCAATTTCCACACTGTGGAGTTCCTCCAGAGGCGTTAATGCTGTGATTCGCGGAATCTGGGGTGCTTACGGAATCCGTCTCAATGAAAATTTCATCTTTGATATTCTGCGTTCCCTATTATATACGCTGTCTTTCATTTTGTCTATCCTTGCCTCGCTGGTAGCGCTTGTATTTGCAGATTCCATTCGCGCGTTCTGCGAGGGGCGTTATCCCATCGCAACTATCATATTTGACGTTATCGTACAGTGCAGATCTATTGTATTCATTATCATTCTAACCCTTTTCTTTGCTTTGATTTACAATACTGCAGCAAAAAAAGGAAAGCGTCTCTCAAAAGACGCTTACATCGGTCTGTCAGATAAACTTCCCCGCGGATATCTTGCACAAATGCCCGGCGCTGTCTTTGCGGCGCTTGGCTGGATCTTATTCTCTTATTTCTATTCACTGTATATCCAATATTTTCCCACCGCTTCATATCTATACGGAAGCCTTGCGGCAATCGTGTTTTTGATGTTGTGGCTTTATATTTGTATGATGATTCTGATATACGGTGCGGAAATCAACAAATATGTTTTTCGCAAGTGGTCCTGCCGAAGAACAAAAACCAAGCTGGCTGAAATTCCGGAAAAACCCATAGCACCAAGTAAAATCGAATCCGGACGAAAAAAGAAGTAATATCTTTTGGAGAACACATTTCCATGCAAAAGAAACAAAATTCACGGCATTATGCGATTACTGCATTGCTGATATTCCTGATTCTCGCAGCTACAGGAACAGCGCTTTTGTTTGCTTTTCGATATTACAAACTCATGCGGGTCAATCAATTTTCTAAAGATATTGTTTTGTCTGATAACTATTTTCTGCGCGAATATTTTCAGTATTCTCAAAAATCTGATGCTGCTTCAACAGATGAACTTGAACTGCCAGCAGAAAATTTTTCCTGCAAAGCTGCCGATTTGATCCCTGCACTGGAAACGCTGTGGAGCAGACCCCTTACGGAAGAAGAAAAGAAAATCATCCTGACGTCCGGCGCCAAAGATCCACTGACATCTGAAAATATAGAAGATCTGCTCCACGAAATGGAAGCCAGCTCTTACTATGATTCGGACAAAAAAACCAACGAATACATAAACCATGAAATTGCTGATATTATAAATTTTCTGCAATATTACTTTTCAGAAGAAAAAGTGCTTCTGGATGTTCCCCATATTTCACAGCTTCCCGATTATCCCAACGGCTGCGAAGCGGTCAGCGCAGTAATGCTTTTGCAATATTATGATTTTGAAATAACGAAAAAAGACTTTATATCTGATTATTTGCCTAAAGAACCTGTAAAAATCAGTTGGGGCTGCCGGTATGGTCCCAATCCCAAATTAAAATATGCAGGAGATCCGGCATCTGAGCGAAGTGGGTGGGGCTGTTTCGCACCGGTAATCGTTGACGCACTGCGGCAATATCTGCCTCGGAGATATACTGTAGAAAATCTCACCGGAGCTTCTCTGGAGGAGCTTTGCCAAAGCTACATTAGGAAAAATACTCCCGTGGCTATATGGGTTACCCAGAATTTTTCAGCAGTGGATGAAGTGTATCAGTGGCAAAGCTATGACAAAACCCAAACCTATTTGTATCCTAAAAACCAGCACTGTGTCGTATTGATCGGATTTGACCGGGAAAATTATTATTTTTCAGATCCCATGTCAGAAGATAGCATAACATCTCATAGAAAAGAAGATGTAACTTTGAGTTATCATTCTATGGGATCGCAGGCAATCGCTATCTGCATGAATGAAAATCAATAAGGAAAAGGCACCTTTTGTAGAGGTGCCTTTTCCTTATTCGCTTATTAACAATGCATTTTGCAGGCAACAGTCAATAGCAAGCCTAAATTTTCTCAATGAAGCATATATAAAAGGCTCCCCCAGTAAAGAGACCTGTCGCGATGCACCCTAATTCTTCTATATGGCTCCCTTGTGCACAGGGAGCTGTCGTCAAGCGACGCGATAGCGACTGAGGGATT
>CATLAS010000079.1 GCA_949878535.1 uncultured Eubacteriales bacterium
TTTCGAAGCCTCCTGTGAGGATGTGTTGTATTGCTCCATAGGGAACTCCCACGTAGCGAAACACCACATAAAAAGGCTCCCTTGTGCAAAGGGAGCTCCCGCGTAGCGGGTGAGGGATTGTAAAACGATCATTTTGTAGGATCAATAAATCGGCAGTATATACAAACAATCCCTCCGCGTTTTGCTGCGCAAAACCCACCCCCCTTTGCACAAGGGGGGGCTTATAATGTTTGGTGAAAGTTTATAGCATGCCACCTCCCTTTGCTGGGGGAGGCTTATGAAGGAAGTTGAAATTTGCAGCAAGTCTCCCCTTGCGCAGGGAAGGCTTATGAAATTGAAAGAACCCTGTGACACCCTTCCTATGGAGCCAAGCAGTGGGAAATCCTTTTCACATACTTTCTTTACCGTCTTTTGGTAAAAACGCAGAAAACTCTTGATTTTTTAGCTGCATGGTATTACAATAATACTACTATGTTTTACCAAAACAGATAGGAGATATAAATATGGCGACAAAGTTCAGAAAAATCGGGGTGCTCACTTCCGGCGGAGACGCGCCCGGTATGAACAATGCAGTGCGGGCGATTACCCGTGCCGCTCTTGCAAGCGGTGTTGAGGTGATCGGCATCAACGGTGGTTACAGCGGTCTTGTAAATGACAATGTGCGTGCCCTGACCGCACAGGACGTTTCCAATGTGGTAACCCATGGCGGCACAATGCTGTATTCTGACCGGTGTGCAGAGTTTAAGACAGAGGAAGGCATGGCGCGCGCCATTGCTACCTGTAAAAAATATGAAATTGACGGAATTGTAGCCTGCGGCGGCGACGGTACGTTCCGGGGCGCTACAGACCTTTCCAACCGGGGCATTCCTACCATCGGCATTCCTTGCACTATCGACAATGATATTACTTCTACAGAATATGCTATCGGCTATGACACAGCTATGAACACAGTGGTCGAAATGGTTGACCGCCTGCGTGATACCTGTGAATCCCATGCGAGATGCAATGTAGTAGAAGTTATGGGAAATAACGCGGGTGGCATCGCAATTCAAACAGCCATCGCCTGCGGTGCGGTAGCTTGTGTAATCAACGAATCTCCTTTTGATGAATCAGCTATGTATGAGAAGATCAAACGGCTGAAAAGTGCTGGAAAGCGCAGCTTTATTGTGATTGTTTCCGAGCTGATTCCGAATTATGCAGATCCTGCATTTGCAAAACGGATTCAGGAAAACACCGGTGTGGAAACAAAGTTTGCGCGTCTCGCCCATGTGGTGCGCGGCGGTAGTCCCACTTTACGCGACCGGGTAGCGGGCGCACGGATGGGATCCCGTGCTGTAGCAGAATTGCTGGCAGGGAAGTCCAATCTGGTTATTTGTGAGCAGGGCAATGAAATTGTGACAGTAGACATCAATCTGGCACAGACTGCCGATCGTCTCTACAAAGGCAAGGATGGCATGGAAGTGCTGGAGAAATACAGCAAAGAAGAGCAGCAGGAAATTCTTGCTGCCGGCGAGAAGAAGCGGGCATATTTCAAAATGATGAGCGCATTGCTGGATGAAATTTCTGGCTGATTAAAAAACGGTATCAAAAAGCCCCGGGGTTCAACCAAACGGTGAATCCCGGGGCTTTTGTAATTTATTTTAGATTTCATCGCAAAGACGGGCAACAAGGAATTTGTAGAACTTCTCTTTGTCTTCCCACTTCACGGCAACATCCATTTCCTTGCCGCGCATGGGGTCGATCAGGGTAAGCGATGCATCATTCGTATAAATCGGCAGCCGCTCATAGATCAGGTTGTTATGGGTGATCACACAGTATACGCCTACTGTGTCAAACAAAGGAGAGCTGGGTCCATGATAATCCCAGGGCAGGTTTTTCATCCAGATATCGGTGCACTCGATCATCGCACCTACAAGGGGATCTGTTTTGCCATATTCGCGCACTTTGTCGAAATAAGGGGTATCCAGAATAATTCCGCCGGAAACGTCAAGCGGAAGCAGTTCCACTTCCCAATCTGTCTTTTCAACACCACGGCGCCATGCGTCGAGATCGCAGCGGATATTCCATTCGCTTGCGAGGGCGGGATACCAGCCAACAAATCCATTGTTGTATACATTGCCTGCAATCGCAACAATACGGCTTTTTTTTGCAATGCGCGGCTCTTTTGCATAAGCTTCGGCAAGATTTTTAAAGGAACCGATGGCAAGAATGACAACTTCTTCATCGGAGCCCATTATGTACTCAATCATTGCGTCGGCTGCGTTTTCACGAACATTTGGATATGTAGAAAGATCATAGTCGTCAACCCAGTCGTGGATTCTGTTGAAGGATTCATGTCCAACTTCACCGATTCCTACAATGACATCCTCTCTGCCAGCAAGCTGCAGCATTTTTGCGCTTAGCTTTGCTTTGTAAACAGTATCATATTCATTGGTCGTTACCATTTTCAAGTCTATTTCGGGACTTTTCAGAATCATGGCAAGCGCCCATGTGTCATCAATGTCGCTTCCGATATCTGTATCAAGGATGAGTGGAATTGCTTTTTTCATCTTAACAAATTACCTTTCAGGGTGTTTTCCTCCATTGTACCATAAAAATGCGTTTGTGTCCATTTTGGCAGAAATTTTTCTATTATTTATTTTTCAAAATAATTCCATAATTGACAAACAACGCACAAAATGATATACTTTTGCCTGTATTTATAAAATACTTAGATAAATTTACAAATGGATAACATATGGAAAATAATAAAACTTTAAAGGATGCACCGCGTCCAGTTTCGTTGAAAAAAGAACTGCCCGCCTTGCTTTGCTTGCTATTGGCTCTGGCGTTGTTTTGCTGTGTGGTTCTTAGAATACTTACACCAAAACGGATGGATTATGGCGCCGTTTGGGGCATGTATGGTGAGGAAAAAGAAAATACCATTGATATTCTGTTTTATGGTTCTTCCCTGACCTATTGCGATATTATTCCCTCCGAAATATATAAAAACACGGGAATTGCAACCTATATTATGGCGGGACCGGAGCAAACCATGCCTATAACGTACCGGTATTTTCTCGAAAGCCTAAAAACCCAGTCACCGAAAGCTGTTTTTATTGAGGCAACCGGCATGCTCTATGACCGCAGCAATCGATCCATCAAAGCAAACCTTATGTATATGCCCTGGGGTATGAACCGTCTGATTCCAACGATACAGGAAACAGAGGGAGAAGAACGCATTGAACTTCTGTTCCCTGTGTACTCCTATCACGACCGTTGGGACAAGGTTGGAATAGAAGAAATCCGCTCCAATCTTCATGGATATGATGCGGACCTGTTGGCGGGATATACATTTCTCACAACTGCCGAACCGATTGCGGAAATAACAGAGCGTACATTTTCCGAGGATCCAGATAATTACAGGCGAAATTTAGAGTATGCGGAAAAAATAGTAGAAAGATGTCTGACTGACGGTATAAAGCCTATATTTTTTATCTCTCCCACGTCCGCCCGGATGCGCGGCGATGTTAGAAATCAATTGGAAGAAGATTTGACTGCTCTCGGTGCCGCGTTTGTTGATTTCAATGATGACTTTGAGAAGCTCTCCCTTGACTTTTCCACAGATTTTTATGATAAACTTCACTTGAACTGTCTGGGTGCGGAAAAATTCTCCCGGTATCTTGCAGAAAGACTCACGGAATGGGGCTATAAAGAGACGGAATATAGTGACAGGGAATTATGGGAAAACCGCATTGCACATTACACTTCTCTGCGAGAGGGCATAACGCTCTCTCCCCAGTCCTAATACTACTGAAATCGGAGGCAGAATCTTTTGAATTTTAATTCTCTGATATATCTGTGCTTTTTGGCGCTAAATGTCATTTTATATTATATTCTCCCGCCAAAGATCCGAAACTATCAGCTATTGGCGGCAAGCTATTTGTTTTATATGTGCTGGAGTCCGAAATACTCCCTGCTGATGCTGCTTTCCACGCTTATTACATATGTCTGCGGATTGCTGGTGGATCGTTCAGCGCTGGGCAAACGGAAACTGTGGCTTGTTCTCAGCTTTGTGTCAAACCTTGCAATTCTTTTCTTCTTTAAATATTTCAATTTCACAGCGGATATTATCACACGCACGCTGAATTTTGCCGGACTGCATTTGCAGCCTACAACACTAAACGTGCTGCTACCTGTTGGGATATCTTTCTACACCTTTCAAGCATTGGGATATACGGTTGATGTATACAGAAAAGAGATTCAGGCGGAACGCAATTTTGCAGACTATGCGTTGTTTGTTTCCTTTTTTCCGCAGCTTGTGGCCGGGCCGATTGAACGTTCCGGAAACATGTTTCATCAGTTAAAGGAATATCATCCATTTAGGCTTGAGAATATTCGGGACGGGATTTTGCCCATCCTTTGGGGACTCTTTAAAAAAATGGTCCTTGCCGATAATCTTGCAGTTGCTGTGAACACCGTGTATAATGCACCCAGCGAGCATTCAGGCGGAGAATTTATCATTGCAACGCTTGCTTTTGCGATTCAAATATACTGCGATTTTTCAGCCTATTCCGATATTGCCAGAGGATCTGCTAAAATGATGGGCTTTGATCTGATGAAAAATTTCCGCTGTCCGTATCTGGCGGTGTCCATTCAGGATTTCTGGCGGCGCTGGCATATTTCCCTGTCGTCATGGTTCAAAGATTATTTGTATTTTCCTTTGGGAGGCAGCCGCTGCTCGAAGGCGCGTCATCTTTTGAATATAATGATTGTGTTCACCGTCAGCGGTTTGTGGCACGGTGCGGCGCTTACTTTTGTAATCTGGGGCGTTTTGAACGGTTTGTATCAGGTCGTATCAAAACTATTGGATCCGCTGCGCAAAAAGATGCTTAATCTGCTGCATATTCGGGACAATGCAGGCTGGCTGCATGTTTTACGGGTGCTTATTACCTTCTGTTTGACCTGCATTGCATGGATATTTTTCCGTGCAAATACATTATCTGACGCGCTGCACATTCTGCATGCAATACTTGGCACTGTGAAGCACGGGTTTATCGTTGATTTCAGCACCTCATTTTCTCTGTCGGCATATGCGCTGCTCATGGTACTTATCTGTACAGTGGTGTTGTTGGTTGCCGATTGGTTCATTTCTGAAAAGGATCTTGCAGGCAAAATCAATCAGTATGTAGCGCCCAGGTACGCTGTATATTTTGTACTGATTGCCGTGATTCTGCTGTTTGGATCCTATGGCGCTGGATATGATCCCCAGGATTTTGTGTATTTTCAGTTTTGACGGACGGAGAATATGGCTGCCGCGAAGTATAAACTTCATTAGGCCCCCTTGTGCAAAGGGGGCTGTCGCGTAGCGACTGGGGGATTGTTATGCTATCATTTTGCAGGATCTGCAAATCGGCAATATTGCTTAGACAATCCCTCTGCCACGGCTAACGCCGCGCCACCTCCCTTTACACAAGGGAGGCTTATAACGTTTGGCAAAAACTTGCGGTGCGGCAGTTTCCTTTGCTGGGGGGTATAACGTTTGGTGGAAGCTCGCAGTGTCCTCCCTTTTGAAACGGTCACCTTATTACATAGTTTTCTCTGGATAAAAAGAAGGGACTGTAATTTGGG
>CATLAS010000080.1 GCA_949878535.1 uncultured Eubacteriales bacterium
ACTTCCTAAGGCCCCTTTGTGTAAAGGGAGCTGTCACAGCCAAGCGTAGCGATTGTGACTGAGGGATTGTCTTTGCTATCATTTTTGCAGGATCTGCAAACAACCCCTCCGTCACACCTGCGGTGTGCCACCTCCCCTTGCACAGGGGAGGCTTTTATAATTTAATGATCTGCACCAGCTTCCTTTGCCGGGGAGCCTTTTTAATTTGATGCTCCGTGACAACTCCCTTTACTGGAGGGAATCCAATGAAGTTTAGTTGAAGCTTACAGCAACCCAGCTCCCTTTGCTGGAGGGAGCCTATTTTGTTTGTGCAATCCATCATTCCCCGTCAAATATATACTGCGCTGCTCCCAATCCGGCCAACCTGCCGGTTGACCATGCAATCTGCAAATTATATCCGCCGGTATATGCGTCCAAATCCAACACTTCCCCGGCAAAAAACAGCCCTGGAACGGCTTTTGCCATCATGGTTTTTGGATCAATCTCTTTTACATCCACACCACCGCAGGTGACAATCGCTTCTTCAACCGGACGAAATTCTGTAGGTGTCAACACAAAATCCTTTAGTGTGCCCAACAGCCGCCCCCGCATTTCTTTGGTTATGGCGCCAGTTTTCATCCGGGGCGGGATGCCGCTGCGCTTCACCACTTCGGGAATCAACACTCGGGGAAGCAAATCGCCCAAGGAATTGATGAAATCCTTGGCAGCATACTTTTTAATGTCTCCCAACAGCCGGACATCCAATTCTGCTTCAGACAGCGCCGGCTTCCAGTCAATGGACATGCGGTATTCATGCACATCTCCCTCCTGCATATGAGCAGAAGCAGAAAGTACCAGCGGTCCGCTGACGCCAAAATGAGTAAACAGCATCTCGCCCTGTTCCGTAAATACAGTTTTATTATTTCTATATACAGTCAGCCGCACATTTTTGGGAGACAGCCCCATCCATTCCCCGGTGTTCTCCCGACATACAACCGGCACAAGAGATCCAGTGAGGGGCGTTACATGGAGTCCCGCCTCTTTCGCCATACGGTGGCCATCTCCTCTGGATCCGGTGGCAGGGTAGGAAATCCCTCCTGTACAAACGATTGCCGCCCGATGGGAATACACTTTTCCGCTGCGTGTGCGAATGCCCTGTACATTCCCTGCATCATACAATATGCCGCACACCTGCTCTCGTATGACGGGACAGTGCAGCTGTTTCAGCTTATGTTCCAATGCAGCACAAATATCCGCTGCCCGATCGGAAACCGGAAACACCCGCCTGCCACGTTCTGTTTTCAGAGGAACGCCGTTGTCCTCAAAAAATTCCATTACGTCGGAAGGAGAAAACCGATACAATGCGCTGTACAGAAATTTCCGATTTCGTGTCACATTTTCCATTACCTGCGCCGGAGTGCAGTCATTGGTAACATTACACCGTCCTTTACCGGTTATCCGCAGTTTTTTGCCGCAAGCGGCGTTTTGTTCATACAAAACTGCCTGTCCACCGGCTTCGACAACCGCACATGCAGCCATCATCCCCGCCGGACCTGCACCTATAATGGCAACGGTATTTTCCGTCTGGGCGCTCACTGGGGTAAATCCTCTTTGGCAGAACTGCGCTTTTCATATACATGATATTCATCCCAAGCTGCTTCCAGATGCGCCAGGGTTGCAGCCACCATTTCCTGCCGTTTCATACCAATCGCAGCAAGGATAGCATTTACAATCGACAGAGGTGCGACAAGGGAATCTGCAAAAGACGCCATATCACTTTTCGCACACAAGGTAGCATATGCGTTTTTCGCAATAGGCGCCTGCAAGCTGTCCGTTATTGCAATAACCTTTGCACCGCTCAGCTGTGCAAAGTCTACTGCGTTGATAATCCGGCTGGAGTAACGGGGGAAGCTGAACGCAATCACCGTATCGCCTTCTTCTATTTTCATGAGCTGTTCAAACACCTCACTGCTGCCTGTATTTCGCAGCAAATGTACATTGGGAAAAATAAGACTTAAATTATAATCCAGAAATTCCGCCAATGAAAAGGAGGAACGCATTCCTATAATATAGATTTTTCCGGCGGATAGGATCGCTTCCACCGCATCATCAAACGCACGGTGATCCACATTATCTAATGTTGTACGGATTCGATCCGCATCGGCGGATAGCACCGCCTCCAGCACGCCCACCTCACGGAAACGGGCGTTTGCCACTTCCATACGCTGTACGCTGGTCAAACGTTTTCCAAGGGTATCCTGCATAGCCCGATGCAGTCCGGGATATCCGTCAAAACCAAGCTCAATAGCAAACCGCACCACAGTAGATTCAGACACATCTGCATGCATTCCCAGCCGCGAAGCAGTCATATATGCCGCTTTTTCACAATGTTCGATAATAAAAGCGGCAATCCGTTTCTGCCCTTTGGACATGCCGGGCATTGCCTTTTCTATCGTCTCTATCAAATCTAATGACATAACCGGATCCTTTCGTACGCAGTCTCTGCGTTCACTGCCCACAGGCAGTTCTTTTCTAATGTATCATTATAGCCCACCCATAGCAGAATGTCAAGTGTGGGAACGTTTACACAGGATCACGCCAAGTTCTGAACGGACGCGCGCAAGTTTCACTAAATTTTATAAGTCTTCCCCAGTAAAGGGAGGTGGCACAGCCAAGCGTAGCGATCGAGTCGGAGGGATTGTTTCTTCCTGTTAAGCCTCTCTTGTGTAAAAAGGGGGGCTCGCTGCAAGCGAGTCGGGGGAATTGTCCAAATAATACTGCCGATTTGTAAATCATTCAACACGATAGTTTTACAATCCCTCACCCGCTGCGCGGGAGCTCCCTTTACTGGGGGGGAGCCTTTTTCTATTTGTTGCACTACGCGGATACCCTCATCTGGGAGTCTTTTTCTATTTGTACTACACGGGAGTTCCCTTCACTGGGAGGCCTTTGTATTTTGATAATCCTATTTGACAAGTTCCTCAAACTCCTGTATAATACTATGATTAGAGATATATCATTTTAAGGTCATGCTATCTTTGGCTTTGATTTTTCGTGTTTTTCACGCTGATTTCTGCTTTGCTGCATACAGCGCTCGCTTAATGTAAATTACTCATGGAAAGGCATTATTTTATGAAAAAATCTGCAATTCTCCTTGCATTTTTACTTATACTTACCAGCCTGATTCCTACCGCTTTTGCCGCGGCAGACCTGACGCACACACAAGAATATATCCCCGAGTCCCGTACACAGCTCGGATGGATTGGCTATGATCCCCTTACCATAGCGGCAGACGGATCCTTCTCCCTTGAAGATACTGCGGTGCAGTTCGGCTGTACTACCAAAATCGCACACATGAATCGTCCGGAGCCATACCCCTCCACTACGCACACGTTTTCCGACGGAACGTTGTATTACAATCTTCATCTTTTTGTAAATGAACAGGATTTTGACGGAATACCCTGCCTGATACTGTATGCCAGGCTGACAGTGGAAAACCTCACCAAGGAAAGCGCTGCATTCCCGGTTGTATCTGCGCAGCTGACCGCCTTGACAGATGTGCCCGGCGAAATTCCCGCAGGGGATAAAGCCGCCTGCGACTATGCTGTAATAATCCACGCAAAAGAAAATGAGTTCCCCACATTGGACAAAGAAACGTTTGGTTCCTTTGACGACAATGCAGCTGCAATGAAAGCATTTTGGGACAAGCAGCTTTCTGGAAGCTTCATGCTCACTGAAATGCCGGAAGAAGCTTCGCCCTACGCGATCGCTTTGCAAGCTGAATATATAGACCTGCTTTGCGGCATCTCCACCGATGATGCATATTCTCTTGCAGCGCCACTGCAAAAGCTTCCCGCAGACACTTCCGTGCTGTCTTGTTTTGATGCAGCTCTCTATTATATGAAAACAGAAGATTCTGCTTTTTTGGATTCCATCTGGGAAAATCTGCAAAAGCAATATACGCAGATTTGCGATGATCTGGAAATATATATCTTTACCGTAGCAGAACAGGAAGAAAAAGTGCAACTGCTTCCAGGAAGCAGCCCGGAAACTGCGCTGGAGGAAAACCTGAATGCACTAATTGAACTGAAAGCGTTCGCCTTTTTGTGCCGCGGGAAAGATCCTGCATTGGAGGATGCTGTGCTGACAGCTTATCAAAAGCTGATTTCCTCAGTGGAAACAGTCATGCGCAACACTGTTTCTTATTGCACATCCCATTGGTCTGTGACAAATTTGTCCGGCAGTCTTAGTCAGGGCATCTTTCCATTATCTGCAAACAGCAGCGCTGCTGCGGCTGCAAACTGGTACAAAAGAGATTCCGTATTCAATGCACCGGGCGGCGGAACCTATCTGAAACGTCTTGCAAGACAACAGCTTCCCTATTTGGACAAAACCGGATTTTCCAATTCTTTTTCCTTTATAGATTCCATTGTCTCTCAATCGGAAGATGGCACAATTATCCTTGGTCACGGGCTTCCCGGTACTTGGCTGTATGCTGACACCCCTCTGTCTTTTGAAAACTATCCGCTGGCTGGCGGCGGTACGCTAAACTGTACCATTACAGGAAAAGCAAATGAACTCCACATTAAGCTTTCCCCTTCCACACCTACGGCTGCATCTCTTGAGTTTCCAGTATTTTTAAACAATATCGAATATGCCTCCTGCGGATTTGATTCAGAAAATGGAATTGTCAGCGTCCCTGCCGGCGTTACAGAAATTACCGTGCGCTTGAAAAAAGATATTGAGACAATCACCGGGGCACATGAAAATGAACACGAATTGGAAGCTGCAATCGCCGCTTTTGAGGACATGCACCTTGCAGAATACACGAAATATTCTGTATCGCTGTTCGCGCCTGCACTGGAAAATGCCAAAGCTGCACGGACGGGTCCGGCGTCTGAAATGCATAAAGCCGCAGCAGATCTGCAAAAAGCAGCCGCGAAGCTCTCACGAACACAATCCGCTTACACACTGTCACTGTATCCGGACAGCAGCGCGTCACCTTCACCTGTGGGAGATTTGGAAGCAAATGAGATTTTGCAGACATTCACAAGTAAAAAAGCGGGCACTTTATCAGAAATTTTCATTAAAGGTACGTATTCTGAAGGCATAACTGCCGTCATCTACAGTCTGCAAAAGGACGGTATTTCCCCGGGAGACCTCTTGGGAGAAGCAAAGGGAGAAGTCACTGGTACAGGCATTCTTTTTTCGTTTTCCGTTGCTTTGGAGGCTGACACAGGGTATCTGCTGTCTGTATTTTCAGAAACAGAAACTGCTGTTACCTTGCCGGTATATCATATAACGCAAGATGCGCCGATTTTATATGCCAAAACAGGAAATGACACCACAGCATACGATCTCACCTGTATCGGTGCGGCGCTGCAAATTATTCAAGCAAATATGGAAGATTTAGATGTCTTTTTAGAAAAATGTATGGCTGCCGATGTTTCTTCTTATACCAAGGAATCCCGTAACCGCCTTGAAAAAGAAATTAAAGCAGCAAAGGAGCTTTTGTGTACCCAATCCGTTACGGAAGAAGAATATAAAACTGTATATACCAATTTAAAAGACGCATACGCAGCGCTTGCTACTTATCCGTCAGATGCTCCGGTAGAAAAAACACCCG
>CATLAS010000081.1 GCA_949878535.1 uncultured Eubacteriales bacterium
ATGCAGATATACGCAGCACACTCCCCAAAGATACTGGCGGATGGCTGGACGGTGTAATTTCTAATCCACCCTATATGAAAGACGGTTCCGGATTCGTCAATGCCTCTGATGCAAAAAACATTGCCCGCAGAGAAGTCTACGGAACAATTGAGGACTTTTGTGCCAGTGCATCTTCCCTCTTAAAACATGGCGGACTTTTCACTGTCGTGTACCGTCCGGATCGGTTGGCAGACCTGTTTTACGCCATGCGCCAAAACAACCTGGAACCCAAACGAATCGTCCTTGTCTATGCTGACACTGCCAGCCCACCAAGTCTTGTCCTGGCAGAAGGAAAAAAGGGGGCGGCATCTTCCCTTCTATGGGCCAAACCGCTGATCATCTATCAGACAGGCACCAGAACTTACACAGCAGATATGGACAAAGTATACGAAACCTGTTCCATGGATTTTTTATTTGAAAGGTGACAAACAATGGATACGGAAAAAAATAAAGTTATGGGCGGCACCTTATATTTGGTTGCAACACCTATTGGCAATCTTGCCGATATAACAAGGCGGGCGCTGAAAGTCTTATCAGAAGTCGATTTTGTAGCTGCGGAAGACACTCGCAACACAGGACTGCTTTTGTCCCGATTTAACATATCCAAGCCGCTTGTAAGCTATTTTGAACACAACAAACGGGAACGGGGAGAATATATCGTGAGCCGGCTTCTACAGGGGGAATCCTGCGCATTGGTAACCGATGCAGGAATGCCCGCCATCAGTGATCCCGGTGAAGATTTGGTGGCACTCTGCGCCCTGCGCGGCGTTCCTGTCACCGCAGTACCAGGATGCTGCGCCGCTGTCACTGCCCTTGTTTTATCTGGGCTCTCTACCGGACGATTCGTTTTCGAAGGATTTTTAACTACAAGCAAAAGCGACCGGTATCATCGGCTGGAAGAATTGGCGGATGAACCCCGCACTATGATTTTTTATGAGGCGCCGCACAAACTGCGTAAAACCCTGGCAGATATGGAAAGCGCATTCGGTAGAACCCGCAAAATCACATTATGTCGAGAGCTTACCAAACTGAACGAAGAAATCATCCGCACCACCCTGGAGGACGCAGTACAAATGTACGCTGAAAAAGATCCCCGGGGCGAATATGTACTGATTTTAGAAGGCGCGCCTACAATATCAAAAGCAGATTATCCTGCAGATCCGGCAGAGCATGTGCAAATGTACATAAATATGGGCATGCGCAATATGGACGCTATTAAAGCGGCAGCCAAGGAACGTGGAGTTGCCAAAGCGGAATTATATAAAGCAATTGTAGAAGCGAAAGAGAAATAAAATCCCCCTCCCCTATTGAAAATCTATCCATATTTGGGTATAATATATAGAAATAAGATGTAAGGAGACACACGGTATGCTGTATACAAAACGAATGCCTTCGGGCATGTATTTTGATTTATATAATAAATGCCGTGCTGCCCTGTATAGATAAATTATATATAGGACAGTACGCCTGTCCTATTTTTTTTATGAATACAATCCAGAAAGGTATTATATTTATGAGTAAAGAAAAATTTTATATAACGACAGCCATCGCTTACGCTTCCCAAAAACCTCATTTTGGAAACACCTATGAAGTCATTATGACCGACTGTATAGCCCGGTACAAGAGGCAGCAGGGTTATGACGTATTTTTCATGACCGGCACAGACGAACACGGGCAAAAAGTTGAAAACCTTGCCAGGGAGGCAGGCGTATCCCCCAAAGAATACGTCGACCGGGTGTCTGGACAGATCAAGGAAGTTTGGGATCTCATGGGGGCAAGCTACGATCACTTTATCCGCACAACTGATGAAGATCACGAAAAAGCTGTTCAGCATATTTTCAAAAAGCTGTACGATCAGGGAGATATTTACAAAGGCGAGTACGAAGGCTGGTACTGTACTCCGGATGAAGCATTTTTCACCGACACACAGGTGACCGACGGAAAATGCCCCGATTGCGGACGTCCCGTGCAGCGTGCCAAGGAAGAGGCATACTTCTTTAAAATGAGCAAATATGCAGACCGCCTCATTCAGCATATTGAAGAAAATCCAGAATTTATTGAACCAGAATCCCGGCGCAAGGAAATGCTGAATAACTTTTTATATGCCGGGCTGCAGGATTTATGCGTTTCCCGCACTTCCTTTAAATGGGGAATTCCCGTTTCTTTTGACGATAAGCATGTAATTTATGTTTGGATTGACGCACTGTCCAATTACATCACTGGACTTGGCTTTGATCCGGATCGTGAAAAAAGCGATAATTATAACAAATACTGGCCCGCAGATGTTCACATTATCGGAAAAGATATTCTTCGTTTCCATACCATTTACTGGCCGATTCTGCTCATGGCAATGGGCGAACCGCTTCCAAAAAAAGTGTTCGGACATCCTTGGTTCAACGTAGGACAGGATAAAATGAGCAAATCCCGCGGGAATGTCTTTTATGCAGACGATATGGCAAAACGGTTCGGTGTAGACGGTGTTCGGTATTATGCGCTGTCCGAAATGCCTTATGCCAATGACGGATCTATTACCTACGAAAATGTAATTACCCGTTACAACAACGATCTGGCAAACAACTTAGGAAACTTAGTCAGCCGCACCATTGCTATGGCAAAAAAATATTTTGATGGGATTGTTCCTGCCCCTGCCGGAGAAGCGGAACCAGACCCAGATCTGAAAGCCGCTGCTTTGGAGGCAGTTACTGCATTCCAGAAAAATATGGATACCTATCATATTGCGGATGCACTGGAAGCAGTATTCTCCATGCTCCGCCGTGCCAACAAATATATTGATGAAACAACACCCTGGGCGCTTGCTAAGGAGCCCGCGGAAAAAGATCGTCTTGGCACCGTTCTGTATAATCTGCTGGAATCCATCCGAATTGTCGCAGTACTGCTGACCCCTGCTATTCCCTCTACATGTGCATCCATCTTTGCCCAGCTTGGTACGGACAAAACAGAATATAACACGCTCGCTGCATTTGGAGCACTGGAAGCAGGAAAGGCGCTGGGAGAAGCGGAAATGCTTTTCTCCCGTATCGATGAAAAGAAAATGCTGGAAGAAATTGCCGCAGAAGCCGCGGCAAACGCACCTGCTGCACCGGAAAAGCCGGAAGGAATTGCACAAATCGGCATAGATGATTTCATGGCTGTGGAACTGCGCAGCGCCCAGGTAATCGCCTGTGAAAAGGTGAAAAAGGCAAAAAAGCTATTAAAACTGGAATTGGATCTGGGCTATGAAAAGCGTCAGGTTGTTTCCGGAATCGCTGCATTCTATGCTCCGGAAGATTTAATCGGTAAAAAGATTATTGTCGTTGCCAATTTAAAACCAGCAAAACTGTGCGGAATTGAGTCCAACGGTATGATTCTTGCCAGCGGCGAGGAACAAGTTCGGGTTGTTTTTTTAGCAGAGGATACGCCTCTCGGAGAACGAATTCGCTAAACTGTACTGCTACAAACATGGGGAGTAACCTCCCCATGTTTGTTCATGTTTATCACAAAATTTAGAAAGCTGTAAGTTATGAAATTTTTCGATTCCCATACCCATTATTATGATAAAAGGTTTACAGAAGAATATCCTGGCGGCATAGACGGAGCAATCGCCGATTCCATGCATGCAGGGATGTGCGGCTTTTTGTGTGCCGGCACCAACCCGGATACTACAAAATTATCTATTGCACTTGCAGAAAAATATGAAAACGCCTATGCTTCTGCAGGGCTTCATCCTCAGGATACTGCTGCATATACAAGCGCACAGCTTCCCGCTGTATTGTCCGAAATTGAGCAACTGCTTGCGCATTCTAAAGTCACAGCGCTGGGCGAAATCGGGCTGGACTATCACTGGGATCCGGATCGTGCCGTACAAAAGGAAGCCTTTGACGCACAGCTCTCCCTTGCAGAATCCACAGGGCTACCTGTAATCATCCATGACCGGGACGCTCACGGCGACACAATGGATATTATCCTCGCCCACAAAAATGCAACCGGCGTAATCCACAGCTACAGCGGAAGCGCTGAAATGGCAAAGGAATATATACGCATGGGTTGGTATCTTTCCTTCAGCGGTCCTCTGACATATAAAAATGCTGAAAAAGTCCGCACTGCCTGCAAAGCGGTTCCTGTGGATCGCCTTCTCATTGAAACAGATTGTCCATACCTACCGCCAGTTCCTCATCGTGGAAAAATCAATACATCTGCGCTCATGCTCCATACGCTGGAAACCATGGCGGAATGTACCGGGCTTTCCATAGATAGAGTTGCCGCGCAGACAATGGAAAATGCATGCAATCTGTTTCATATCCGTCTTTTATGAATTTTCTGTAAAAGCCCTTGCATAATAGGGCATGTACAGGTATAATAGAAATATATACCAATTTATAACATTTTAGAAAGGCTCCTTCTTATATAAGGAGAAAGTGTGGCTTCTTTATGAACCTCTTCCCTGTACTTTTAGACACAGCTGCCGAAGGCGGCGGTATAACACAATATGCCGGAACCATTATTATGATCCTTGCTATGGTGGCAATTTTCTATTTCTTTCTGTACAGACCCCAGAAAAAGCAGGAAAAAGCTGCAAATGAAATGAAAAACTCTCTGGAAGTCGGTGATGAAATTACTACAATCGGCGGAATCATCGGTGAAATCGTTTCCATCAAGGATGAAACCTGTGTAATTGAAACCACCAGAGATAAAACCAAAATCCGCATTTTAAAGAGTGCCATCAGTAAAGTTGATGTAAAAGCTTCTGAAAAAGAGGCATAAAAGTTTGTCCTCCGGAATATTCTTGTATAAAAGAATTCCGGAGGATATTTTTATGACATCGTCAACAAATGACAAAGCCGCCGGCGCCGGAAAATTACTGCGCGGCGCCACTCGCGGATTGATTTGGTCTATCATTCTGGCAGCGGTACTGCTGGTGCTGTTCTCCCTCTTCTGCTACATGATGCCGGATCCAGACAAATACCTGAGCACTTTTGGACTTGCCGCTTTATATATCTGTGCATTTGTAGGCGGTATTGTTGCTGGAAAGCGCAGCGGTATCGCAGGTGGGCTTGTATCCGGGCTGCTGCTCACAGCAGTGGTTTTGATTGCGTCTACATTTAAACAAAGTAACGCAGACGCCTCTTCCCCTGTAATCGCTGCTCTGCTCTATGTTCTCATCCCTCTGACAGGAGGTATTGGTGGGTTCATTTCAGGATTTTCCGGCAAAAATCAAAAGCGGAAAAAGGTACATACCCCGCCTAAAAGAAAACGGTAAAATTTCTATCTTAATCCCTTTGCTGAGGAAGCCTTTTTATTCTAATTTACGCCTCCCCCCAGCAAAGAGAGGTGTCGTAGCTTGCTGCGACGGAGGGATTGTATAAGTGATACTATGAATTTACAGATACTGCAAAATAATAGCAAAAACAATCCCCCAGTCGCTATCGCTTCGCTTAGCGACAGCCCCCTTTGCACAAGGGGGCCTTTTCTGTATTTATGTTCCGCTGTATGCCCCCCTTTACACAAGGGGCCTTTTCTTTATTTATGTTCCGCTGTATGCC
>CATLAS010000082.1 GCA_949878535.1 uncultured Eubacteriales bacterium
TTCCAGCCGGCGTTCCAGTACCTGCGCCTGATCTCCGCCAATGCCTCGGTTTAGCACCACGCCTCTGTCTTTAAAATAGATGCTTTCGTCCCAGAAATGGATAATGGAGTCTCCTGCAAGCACTATGTCTACAGGTGTTTCACTACACACGGCGGCGGAGTTTTTGATATCGAATTCGATACGCCGGGTGTCGGCGCTGGGGCCGAAATTGCCGAACATGCCCGGGCGGATTATGTCTTCGCTTGATTTCATAGTTGGGGTGGTTCCTTTCGTTAAATGAGGGAATTATAAAAAAGGCTCCCTTGTGCCAAAGATTCGTTTTGCACAAGGAAGCACAATCTTCATTCGGCTCCCATGTGAGGATCCACTGCGTGGCTCCATAGGGAGCTCCCGCGAAGCGGGTGAGGGATTGTTATGCTATCACTTTGCAGGATCATCAAATCGGCAGAATTGCTTAGACAACCCCTCCGTCACGGCTGCGCCGTGCCACCTCCCCTTGCACAGGGGAGGCTTGATTTAGTTGTTGGCTCCCCCCGGCAAAAGAGACCTTACATTATAATTCAATCCTCACAAGGGAGGCTTTTTTAGTATTAACCGCCGAGCCGGATCATTTCGTCAATACAGCGGCGGGCTTTCTTCATTATATCTGGATCCAGTGTGATTTCTTCGCCCTTGCCGCCCATGCAGTCCAGCACATCCGGCAGTGTGGTCAGCCGCATATCCGGGCAAATCAAGTTTTTGGACATGGGATGGAATATCTTATCCGGGCATTGCAGGCGCAAGTGAGCTGCAATAGTATTTTCTGTGCCGATAATAAATTCCCGTGCCGGCGACTGCTTGGCATATTTCATGATATCTGTGGTGGAGCCTACATAATCTGCAAGCTCACAAATGTCAGGCGAGCATTCCGGATGTACTAAGAGCGGTGCGCCAGGATGCGCTGTTTTGGCAACCTGGGCTTCTTCTATTGTGATGGCGCTGTGAATGGGACATCCCCCGTCCATAAAGGTGAATTCTTTATCGGGAACGCGGGCGGCAACATATGCGCCCAGATTGCAGTCCGGGATGAATAAAATCTCCTTGCCGGGAAGAGCAGATACGATTTTCACAGCGGAGGAGGAGGTGACGCACACGTCGCATACTGCTTTCAATGCTGCAGTGGTGTTGATATATGCCACTACGGTGCAGTTCGGATGGGCTTCTTTATATGCGGTGATTTCCTCTGGCGAAAACTGTTCCGCCATAGGACAGCCTGCGTCCTTGTGAGACAGAAGCACCTGCTTGTCCGGACAAAGCAGCTTAACGCCTTCCGCCATAAACCGCACGCCGCACATGACCACTGTTTTGCTTGTAACTTTGGTGGCTGCCACAGCCAGTGCATAGGAATCTCCTACAAAATCTGCCACTTCGGTGATATCTGCCGACTGGTAGCAGTGGGCAAGAATGGTAACGTCCTGCTCTTTTTTCAGCCGCAGAATTTCATCCTGGATTGTTCTGATCATGGTATATATCTCCGCTGTTTCGTTTTAGTTGTGGCAGCAGTGCTCGCAGCCACTTTCCTTAAATAAGTCCGCATCGTATGCGATGCCGTTTTTGTCGTAGTAATCTTTGATTGCCGCTTTGATGGCTTCCTCTGCCAGTACAGAACAGTGAATCTTCACTGCAGGCAGTCCATCCAGCGCTTCCACTACTGCCTGATTGGTCAGGGCCAGTGCCTCGTCTACAGGCTTTCCCTTAATCAGTTCCGTGGCCATGGACCTGGTTGCAATTGCAGAAGCACAGCCGAAGGTATTGAATTTCACATCTTCAATTATGCCGTCATTGATTTTCAAATAAATTTTCATAATGTCGCCGCATTTTGCGTTTCCAACTTCTCCAACGCCGTCTGCGTCATCCATTTTCCCTACATTGCGGGGGTTTTGAAAGTGATCCATTACCTTTTCGCTATATCCCATTGCCATATTGTATATTCCTCTTTTCTAATTTACTAACTTGATTTTACTGATTTTGCATCATCCGTTCCCAGACAGGGGACATTTCCCGCAGCCGTTCTACTACGCCGGGAACTTTTTCAATAATATAGTCTGCTTCTTCTTCTGTTGTATATTCGGACAGAGTGATCCGTAGAGAACCGTGAGCGATTTCATGGGGCAGTCCGATTGCCAGCAGCACATGGCTGGGATCCAGAGATCCGGAGGTGCATGCAGACCCAGAGGATGCGGAAATGCCGAACATATCCAGCATCATGAGCAGGCTTTCCCCTTCAATTCCTTCAAAGCACATGTTTACATTGTTGGGCAGCCGTTGTGCAGGATCCCCGTTCAGGAATGCATGGGGGATTTTGGATAGCTCCCGGATGATTTTATCTCGCAGAACAGATACCCGTGCCGTATATGCATCCAGATTGGCGCACGCATCTTCCAGCGCGGCAGCCATTCCCATAATGGCAGGCAGATTTTCCGTTCCTGCCCGTTTACCCCGCTCCTGTGCGCCCCCGCAGATCAGCGGCTCCAGATAGATACCCCGCTTACAGTACAAAAAGCCTGTTCCCTTGGGTCCGTGGAATTTATGCGCGGAAGCGGACAGCATATCAATACACATGTCCTCAATATCAATTTTTACATGTCCTGCTGCCTGCACCGCATCGGTGTGGAAAATCACTTTCCGCTCCCGGCAGATCTGACCGATTTCCTTTATAGGCTCGATAGTACCGATTTCATTGTTGGCAAACATAATGCTTACCAGTGCAGTATCCTCCCGGATCGCTTCCGCCACCTGTTCGGGGGTTATCATTCCTTCCCGGGAAACGTCCAAAAGCGTGATTTCAAAGCCTTCCTTTGCAAGCTTGTCCAGCGTGTGCAGTACTGCATGGTGCTCAATTTTTGTGGATATCAGATGGCGCTTGCCCTTTTTTGCACCCAGATGTGCGGCGGCAATCAGCGCCTGATTATCTGCTTCACTTCCGCCGGATGTGAAGTAAATTCCCCGTGCGTCACAGTGCAGACATGCTGCAATGCGCGTTCTGGCATTTTCCAGTGCGTCTGCCGCAGCTTGTCCTTGCGTGTGCAAGCTGGAAGCGTTTTCATATGCTCCATCATAATATTTGATCATTTCTGCCAGTGCGTGCTGCGAAATTGCAGTTGTTGCAGCATTATCGGCATAAACCTTCATAATTACAGTTCCTTCTTTCCCTTTGTGTCGACCTTTGTTGTTCCAATAAAACAGTATACCACCTCTTATTATATACTGTCAATTCCATATCATGAAAATTTTACGATTTTCATAAACCTATTATACAACTATGTTTATAGAAATGCAACCGCAGATTGCCCAAATTTTTTTGCGCTTCGGCGGGAGAAAATAGAAAAAATCTATGGAAATGCAGGTGCGTAGTGTGGTACAATACAGCAAGAAAAATAAAAGGATGGAATGTCATGGATAAAAAGGATGAAATCATAGCCCGGCAGACGGAGATCATTCGCTCTATGACGGAGCAGAATCTGCGTCGGGTGGGTGCGGATTTATGGAGCAGCGCGCCTTCCGGACAGCAAACGGGGAAGGATGCACCTGCGAAGCCGGCATCGCAGAATCCGCCGGCAGAGAAGAACGAAAAGACGGCGGCTGATGCGCCGGAGCGGGAAGATATAGAAACGCTGCAAAAGGAACTGGACGGATATATCGGACTGGAAAACGTCAAAAAGGAAGTGCGCAATCTGATCAATATTGCCCAGATCTATCAAAAGCGCCGGGAGAATGGACTTCCTACGGCGGACATGTCGCTGCATATGGTGTTTTCCGGCAATCCCGGAACGGGCAAAACTATGATTGCCCGACTCATGGCGCGGGTGTATCATTCTCTTGGAATTTTGTCGAAAGGGCAGCTTGTGGAGGTGGACCGCAGCGGGCTTGTCGCCGGATATGTGGGGCAGACTGCCATTAAAACCTCTAAGGTGCTGGAAAAAGCAGCAGGGGGCGTGCTGTTTGTGGACGAGGCGTATACCCTTATTTCCGGATCGGAGAACGATTTCGGACAGGAAGCGGTAGATACCATACTGAAAGCAATGGAAGACAACCGGGACGATTTGATTGTGATTGTAGCAGGGTATACGGATTTGATGTATGATTTTATTGAATCCAATCCGGGACTGCGCTCCCGCTTTAACCGGTATCTGGAATTCACAGATTATTCCCCGGAGGAAATGCTGGAAATCTTCCAGGGCAACTGCAAGAAAAGCAGTTACGAGCCGGAAGCGGCGGCTGGGGAAAAACTACTGGAATACTTTAGAGAAATGACGGCGGCACAGCGACGTACCTTCGGAAACGCCCGGGGTGTGCGCAATGTGTTTGAGCGGATTCTTTCCTGTCAGGCAAACCGGCTTGCCGAAATGGATACTGTCACTAAAGAGGATCTGATGCAGATTCTGGAGCAGGATGTGGCGGCTGCGGTGGAACATGCATGAAAAATCTTGCAAAAAAATCCAATCTTTTTTACAATTATTCATAAATTCCTTATTTACAAAGCGGCCGAAAGGATGTATAATAATCTTTGAGCGACTGCGCTCAACTTATATGGTTTCACTATTAACTAAATATACAGGAGGAACCCCTACATGGCAAGAAGAAAAGTATCCATGGACGGTAACACCGCCGCGGCGCATGTATCTTATGCGTTCACGGAAGTTGCCGCAATCTATCCCATCACTCCGTCCTCTCCAATGGCGGAAATCACAGACACCTGGTCTGCAACGGACAAAAACATTTTCGGTGAAAGCGCCCGCAACATTTTCGGCGATCGCGTTCGGGTAATGGAAATGCAGTCTGAGGCAGGCGCTGCAGGCGCTGTACACGGCTCCCTGGCAGCAGGTGCGCTGACTACTACATATACAGCATCTCAGGGCCTTCTGTTGATGATCCCTAACATGTACAAAATCGCAGGTGAGCTGCTTCCCAGCGTTATTCATGTATCTGCCCGCTGCGTTGCTTCTCACGCGCTGAACATTTTCGGCGACCATTCCGACATTTATGCATGCCGTCAGACCGGTTATGCGATGCTTGCTGAAACCAACCCTCAGGAAGTTATGGACCTTGGCGCTGTTGCACATCTGGCAACCATTGAAGGCCGTGTGCCTTTCCTGAACTTCTTTGATGGTTTCCGTACTTCTCATGAGATCCAGAAGATCGAAGCATGGGACTACGAAGATCTGAAGGAAATGGTAGATATGGACGCAATCAACGCGTTCCGCAGCCGTGCGCTTAATCCGGAACATCCTGTGCTCCGCGGTTCCGCTGAAAACGGCGATATTTTCTTCCAGCATCGTGAAGCATGCAACCGTTACTATGACGAACTGCCTGCTATCGTAGATAAATACTTTGATAAAGTAAACAAGAAGCTTGGCACAGACTATCAGGCATTCAACTACTACGGCGCACCGGACGCAGAGCGTGTAATCATCGCTATGGGCTCCATCTGCGACGTAGCAGAAGAAGTAATCGACTACCTCACTGCTGCCGGCGAGAAAGTTGGTCTTGTTAAAGTACGTTTGTACAGACCTTTTGTAGCGGACAAGCT
>CATLAS010000083.1 GCA_949878535.1 uncultured Eubacteriales bacterium
CTATGAATACAGAAAAAAGAAAGGTCGCTGTGCTTGGGTCTACTGGTTCTGTAGGCACCCAGGCACTCACCGCCCTTGAGAATACCGAAACAGAGCTTGTTCTGCTCACAGGCGGGCAAAACCTCTCCCTTTTAGCAGAACAAATCCATACACTCCACCCCGTTATGGCGGCAGTTTCCTCAGAAGAAGGCGCCGACCGACTGCGGGGAATGCTTGGAAATACAAAAACCTGCATTTATGGCGGAGCAGACGCAATCTGTAAGGTGGTCGCAGACTGTGGAGCGGATTTGATCGTGCATGCTATATCCGGCATGGCAGGGATTCCTGCCGCCCTGACCGCCGCAGATACCGGCGCACGGATTGCTATGGCGAATAAAGAAGCCATTATTGCAGCAGGGCATCTGATCTATGCACGGCTTGGGGCATCCGGCGGAGAACTGATCCCTGTAGACAGCGAGCACAGCGCAATTTTTCAGTGTCTCACCGCATCCGGTGCAGCCAATCCGGGGGCACCCGCTGACCCGTCACGAGTTCGCAGAATTATTTTAACCGCTTCCGGCGGACCGTTTTTCGGAAAAACTGCCGCGGACCTTGCAGGTGTGACGCCGGAAATGGCGCTTGCACATCCCACCTGGAAGATGGGCAAAAAAATTACCATAGACAGCGCCACCCTGATGAATAAGGGCTTTGAATGGATTGAAGCCTGCCGGTTGTTCGGCGTTTCAGGCGATCAGGTGGAAATTGTTATACACAGACAAAGTATAATCCACTCCATGGTGGAATACATTGATACATCGGTGCTTGCACAGCTTTCCTATCCGGACATGGCGGACTGCGTGCGCTACGCGCTCCACTATCCGGATCGCGCTGCCTTTGACGGTCCCAGTCTGAATTTTGCCGAGATCGGTTCCCTGACCTTCCACCGCCCGGATGTGGACGCATTCCCTGCTCTGAACATTGCACAGCAGGCATGGCAGGCAGGTGGTAGTGCGCCTGCTGCGCTGATTGCAGCAGACGAAATCGCTGTGGATGCGTTTTTGCAAAGAAAAATCGGCTTCATGGATATCCCTGCACTGGTGCGGGAAACCTTATCCATATGCCCCGTCTGTCCGGTGTATACGGAAGAAGACGTATACGCGGCAGACTGTGCCGCAAGGCGGGCAGCACTGTCGCTGATTCAAGCATAACTTATCTGTTTTCATGTATCTGAAAGGGTGTGATTTCCATTTCTACCGTATTATATGTTTTGCTGGCTATTTTCATTTTCGGCGTGCTCATTTTCGTGCACGAGGGTGGACACTACCTGTTTGCCCGTCTGTTTCATGTTTCCATCCGGGAATTCTCCATCGGCATGGGACCGAAGCTTCTTACCCGCACCTCCAAAAAAACTGGAATCGCCTATTCCCTGCGCCTGTTTCCCATCGGCGGCTTTGTCAATATGGTTGGTGAGGATGAAGAAACAGACGATCCCAACGCCTTCAACAAGAAAAAAGTATGGCAGCGGATCATCATCGTCTGCGCCGGTGCGCTCATCAACATATTGCTGGGCGTGATTATTACGTCCGCGCTTATCTGCGCAAAGCCGGTGCTCGGCTCCACCGTAGTAGCAGAATTTGCTGACGGTGCCGCCTCTCAGGAAAAGGGATTAGCAATCGGCGACGAAATCATCAAGGTGGATGGACACAAAGTGCATATTGCTGATGAATTGATGTATGAAATTATGCGTCTCGGTATTGAACCGGTAGATCTTACTGTGCTTCGAGACGGTGAAACGGTCGTCATTAAAGATGTGCAATTTCCGATTATATCGGAATCCGGCACTGCTTTTGGAGACCGGGATTTTCTGGTCTATGCAGAGGATGTCACCGCTGGAACCCTTGTAAAACACTGCTTTTACAGAAGCGGCTACACCGTCCGCATGATTTGGGAATCTCTCTTTGATCTGGTAACAGGCAGATACGGAATTCAGGCGGTATCCGGTCCAGTGGGTGTTACGGAAGCCCTTACGGAAGCGGCACAAACCAGCAGCTTCAATTTTCTGTATCTGGTTGCGGTGATCACCATGAACCTGGGCGTTGTCAATCTGCTTCCCCTTCCCGCTCTGGACGGCGGACGGCTTGTATTTCTGATTATTGAAGGAATCCGTAGAAAGCCTGTGAAACCGGAAATAGAAGGTTATGTTCATTTTGCAGGAATGGCTCTGCTGATGCTTCTGATGGTAGTTATCTGTATAAAAGACGTTGTCGGATTGTTTTAAGGAAAGGAAAATTCCATGAGACGAAAAACCCGTGCAGTGCATGTAAAAAACAGAACCATCGGCGGGGATGCGCCGGTGTCTATCCAATCTATGACCAACCGTCCCGCAAGAGACTTTGCGGGAACGATTGAACAGATTCAGTCTCTCGTGGCGGCAGGCTGCGAAATCGTACGCATTGCCGTACCGGATACGGAAACGGCTGCTGTATTTTCCCGGGCAAGGGAAGCGGGCATAACCGTTCCGCTGGTAGCGGATATCCACTTTGATTACAGAATCGCGCTGGAGGCGGTACGCCACGGAGCGGACAAAATCCGGATCAATCCAGGCAATATCGGCAGTCCAGATCGGGTGCGCGCGGTTGCCGACGCTTGCAGAAACGCAGGCGTCCCCATCCGCATCGGCGTAAACGGCGGGTCCCTGGAAAAATCCCTTTTGGAAAAATACGGTGGTCCCACAGCGGAGGCTCTGGCAGAAAGCGCTCTGTGTCAGGCAGAAATGCTGGAGAACATGGGATTTCACGATATCGTTATCTCTATCAAATCCTCCAGAGTAGATACTATGATCCACGCGTGCCGCAAGGTAGCCGCCCAGTCAGATTATCCCCTGCATCTGGGCGTTACGGAAGCGGGGACAGAATACAGCGGGATTATTAAAAACGCCATGGGGATCGGTGCGCTGCTTTGCGACGGCATCGGTGATACAATCCGCGTCACACTCACCGCAGATCCAGCAGCAGAAGTGCGTGCCGCAAAAGAAATCCTTGCGGCAGCAGAAGTGCGGAAAAATGGGATTTCCATTATATCCTGCCCCACCTGCGGCAGAACAAAAATTGATTTGATTGCAATCACAGAAGCATATCGGGAAGCAATCTCCTGCATAGATACGGGAGACAAAACAATTACCGCCGCTATAATGGGATGTGCAGTCAACGGTCCCGGTGAAGCAAGAGAGGCGGATTTCGGCGTCGCCGGCGGAGACGGCTGTGCAATTTTATTCCGCCACGGCGAAAAGGTTCGGCGGATCGACGAGGACAAGCTGCTGGAGGTTCTTATGGAAGAGACCCGCCGCATGCTGGAAAACTGTACGATTTAATACATAAATTGGAGAACGTTATGGCAGAAGCACAAATGCGCACATTAAAAACAATTTTCTCTCGTTATACGCCGCAAAACCAGCGGCAGCGGGAGATTTTTGACGCTGCTGCAAATGCGGTTCTTTCCGGGGATAAAGAAAAAAGCATGTATCAGGTTTCTTTCTCCCTTCCTTTTCTCTGTGATAAAAAGGATTTATATGCAATAGAAGATCAGCTTTGTGAGCTATACGAATTGAATCTGCTCCGCCTTTTGCCAAGTTATCCGTCTGAACTGTTCAGCAAGGACTACATTCCCCAAGTTCTGATTGAATCAGGGCGGGTGGGCGCTGTGTCCAACGGATTTTTCAATGAATGCGATATCAAGTTGGAGGGGGATAAAATTACCCTATCCGTTCCCTTTACTGCCGGAGGCGTAGCACTTCTGGATCTGGGACGCACCAGCGATATTATCGCCGGCATCATCCGCAGTGAATTTTCCCTGTCCTATCAGGTGGAAATTGTCCAAAGTGAGGACTATCTCGCACATTTCGAGCAGTTTAATCAGAAGCAAAATCAAGAAATCCGGGAACACCAGCAACGCGCCGATGCCCAGGCAGCCCAATACCGGGCAGAGCAGGAACGGAAAGCACAGGAGGAAGCTGCGGCAAACCCTGTATACGAACGGGTGGAATCTCTTTTCGACGGAGATTCGCAAGTGGAAACAGTAGGCGATTCTCTGATCCATGTAGGAAAGATGACCTTTGACGTATCCGGCGGCGACATCATTTTTGGAGAAGATTTCGATCTGGACGATCCCACACCCCTTCGGAATATCAACCATGCCGCTCGTCATGTGGTTGTGCTGGGACAAGTGTTCCAGGCAAAGCCCAACGAAATCCGCGGCAGCGAAAAATTTTCCGTAACCATCGGCATCACCGACAAAGACAGCTCCGCTTTCCTGCGCACAACCCTGGAAGAAGGGGAAGCCATGGCGTTGGCAGGCAGTGCCAAACCTGGCACCTGTCTTGCAGCCTGCGGAAATGTGCGGCAGGATAAATTTGGTGAATTCTATATCAACCTGAAATCGGCAAAAAAAATCAAAATGCACATTCGCCCGGACAACGCCGAAATGAAGCGTGTGGAACTGCATATGCACACAAACCTTTCCACTATGGACGCTACGGCAAAGCCGGAGGAAATCGTAAAACGCGCAGCAGCATGGGGACAAAAAGCCATTGCCATTACCGACCACGGTACTGCTCAGGGATTTCCCACAGCCATGCTTGCGGCAAAAAAGTTGGAAGATTTCAAAGTTCTTTACGGCATTGAAGCATATTTCGTAGACGACACTGCCCGCGCCTTATACGGCAGAACGGATATCGGTTTCGATGAAGAAATGATCGTTTTTGATATAGAAACCACCGGACTTTCCGTGCAAAACTGTAAGATTACAGAAATCGGCGCTGTCAAGGTGCGGGGGGGAGAAGTGCTTGAAACCTTCAACACCTTTGTTAATCCCCAGGTACCGATTCCGGAAAATATCACCGAACTCACCGGCATCACCGATGAAATGGTAGCAGATGCACCTCTCGTAGAAGAAGCGCTGCGAGCGTTTTTCGACTTTACTGGGGATCGCTTGCTCATCGCCCACAATGCAGGTTTTGATACCAGCTTCATCCGTCGTGCTGCAGACGAATGCGGGCTTCCCTTTGAAAACCCGTATCTGGACACGGTATCCATGTCCAGATACGTAAACCCGGAATTAAAGCGCCACCGTTTAGATACGCTGGCAGAGTACTTTCAGCTTGGAGATTTCAACCACCACCGTGCATCGGACGATGCAGAAATGCTGGCATATATCTTCTTTAAAATGATCGAAAAGCTGCAGGACGAGGGGATCACCGATTTCACGCAAATGACCAACGCCATGAGTGAAAATGCAGACCCATTGAAGCTGCGTACCTATCATCAGATTATTATTGCCAAAAATCTCACCGGGCTGAAAAACCTGTACCGGCTTGTATCTGAATCGTATCTGAACTACTATCGGCGTACCCCTCGTATTCCGAAAACACGTCTGATGGAACTGCGGGAAGGACTGATCATCGGCTCCGCCTGTGAAGCGGGCGAGTTGTTCCGGGCAATCCTGGAAAATAAACCCCAGGCCGCTATTGAGGAAATTGCATCCTTTTATGATTATCTGGAAATTCAGCCCATTGCAAACAACATGTTCCTGAT
>CATLAS010000084.1 GCA_949878535.1 uncultured Eubacteriales bacterium
ATTGCTTCCAATGAATCATGGGTTGCTTTTTTTGCCTTATAAGGACAAACACGAATGCACTCTCCGCAGTCAATACACCGCTGGGAATGAATCCGCGCCTTGCCCTCACGGATGCGGATCGCCTCCGTAGGGCAGCGTTTCAGGCAGTGTGTACATCCCTTGCATTTATCCACGTCAAGGGACACTGAATGCTTATATTCCATTATGGTCATGTCCTTTTCTGAATTTGCGGCGATTTTGCCTGCGCAAAATGCGCCTCTGTATGGAGCGCAAAGCACAAGCTGTGCTGCAGCGCTCTCAAACCGATCCATTCCACAACCGATAGAAGATATTGGCGATTACACCTTTACCTTCATAATAATTTTCGTACCCTTACCAAGCTCCGTTTCAATTTCCATAGTATCCGTATATTTTTTCATATTCGGCAGTCCCATACCGGCACCAAAGCCAAGGGAACGAATATTGTCCCGGGCAGTTGAAAATCCCTCCTGCATTGCAAGAGAAACATCAGCAATTCCCGGTCCCTGATCCCGCAGCACCATGGTAATTTCATCAGGCAGCACAAATACATCCGCGGTGCCTCCGTTCGCATGAATTACCATATTGATTTCACCCTCATACATGGCAATCGCCACTTTTCGGATCACATCCGGGGGAAATCCAAGCTGGCGAAGATTTTTCTTCACCTCCACCGATGCTGCGCCGGCAGAGGAAAAATCATCACCGTCCACATCAAAATGAAAATTGATTCCTGCGTCCGTCATTCTGCCGCCACTTTCGTTCCGTTGAGACCGGCACTGTACAATGTACCGCAAGCCTCATACATCCGCAAAGCGGAATGCATCACAACAATTCCGCTGCCCTCTGCCAGTTCTACCATCTCCGGCGTGGGATTTTTCCCGCGCACAAAGACGACACAGTGCATATCCATCATTTCCGCGGTGCGCATCACCTGAGGATTGACCAGTCCGGTAAGAAGCACCGCCTGATCCTTCACAAAAGCAAGCACATCGCTCATCATATCGCTGCTGCAGGCCGAATAAACTTCTCTGTCCAGCTGATCCTCACCGCACAGAAGTTCGGCGTTCAGAAGTTCTTTGATTTGTCTGATTTTCAAAATTCTGCCCATGCCTTTCCGATTTGATATCTGCACAGATACTCTTTGCAGGAAATGTTTTTACCTCAGCCCTGATATTTTGCGATAATCCCCTGAATGTCGTCGGGTACCAATCTTCCGTAAACGTCCTCGCCTACAGTGAGCACAGGAGCCAATCCGCATGCGCCGATGCAGCGGGTTGCTTCCAAACTGAATTTACCGTCATCGGTAACACCGCCGCTGGGAATTCCCAGTTCAGATTCCAATTTTTCCATTAAAAGGCCGCTGCCTTTTACATAGCAGGCAGTACCCAGGCAAACGCTTACAGGATACTGACCCTTGGGGTTGAGCAAAAACTGTGAATAGAAGGTTGCAACGCCAAACACTTCAGAAACAGGCACGCCCATTTTGATAGCGATATGTTTCTGCACCTCAGGCGGGAGATAGCCGTAAATTTCCTGTGCCTTCTGCATAATCGGCATCAGCGCACCCTTTTCATCCTTGTGCTGCTCGATGATTTCATCCAACCGGGCGCTCAATTCTGGATTGTCAGTAAATTCTACTGACGTGAGTTTCTTTTTCATAGATATTCCTGTCCTCCTGAACAAGTATGTTATCTTCAATATTATACAATAAAATATTAGGGATTTCCATAGTTTACGGCAATTTTATTGATTTTTTTCATGTTTTATTTTAACAATTCCCCCATATTGATATAGTATTGGCAAAAAAGCGAGAAAAAACGCATAAATCTGCCTTGTAAAGGAGTTCGCCGTTAGCCAGTTGGGAGAGATTGTGTTTTTCGTTAAGCCACCTCCCAACAAAGGGAGGTGGCTCACTGCAAGCAAGACGGAGGGATAGCTGATGATAGCCTATCGATTTATTGATCCTGCAAATCGCCAGCTGGACAATCCCCCACCCGCTATCGCGGGAGCCCCCTTTGCACAAAGGGGCCATCCACCAATCCTGTGTTTCCCTCTACACCAGAGCACTTTGGAGTACAGCTTTTAGTCATTTTTTCATTTTTTGCATACTTACATTGACTAAGTAATATCAAACAAGTCTACACAAGTCCAAGCCTCCCCCAGCAAAAGAAGGCGGCAGGACCTATCCGTAACAGAGGAATTGTCAAAGCAATACTGCCAATTTATAAATCCTGCTAAATGATAGTGTACCAATCCCTCACCCGCTCCGCGGGAGCCCCCTTTGCACAAAGGAGCCATCCACTACAAAAAAGAGGAGCTAACCAGCCCCTCCTTTTGCACCCGTATTTTCTTTTGGGGCAACTAAGAACGCATTCGGAAGAATGCGACCGAGAGACGGATTTGCAGAACAATTTTTCGTAATCACTTCACCTTTGTATGCCAGCACGCTGGAAGCTCCGCCGTCACAACTGGATGCGTTGATTACATTATATGCACTAAGAATGTCCGCCATGTCTCCAACTGTACAACCAATAGAGTATGAAACATCCCGTCCGTCTATAATCAGCATGGCGATCACCCCATCCGCCCGCTGACCAATTGCTGTGCGCGGCTGCAAACCGTAGCCTGCGGAACCGGACACCTGCTTCACCCCGTCTGCTATCAGCACAGGGCTGAATTGAATTCCATCCCGAATGTTGGTATATGTACTCCAAAGAGAAATATTGCCAACCACCAATTTATGATCCGTTGTCAGAACGATGCTGCCATAATAATCTACAAAGTCTCCCCAATACTGTCCCTGAGAGCAGCTGATTCCTACTACAACGCCGCCGTTTCCTTCTCCGCCCGGATCACGAAATCCGCTCGCATTGATTCCGGCAATGGCACCATAATGATCCATCATATCCAGAATACGCATACCGGTTTGATTTTTATATTGTGTGGTTCCGAGATATACTCTGGAAGGATCGTCTATCAGCATGATTTTCCCCTGGTATCCGGAACCGACAATCTCCGATACAACCAATCCCTGTTCAATATCATTGATCAGGACTGTATTTCCTGCATAATCCTTGCCGCCTACCACAAGATTTTTCTGATTCAGAATATCCACCGGTTCCGGCGGTTCAACGATCGGCTCATCCACTGGATCGCCTGTAGACAGGCTATCCCCCCCGCCAAGCACATCATCATCTCGGGCAATATTTGCCATAACCTCATCAATAATGTGCTGTGGGAAGAAATTCTCCGCCAGCCAATGATGCCGCCCGGTAGTCATTGCCGTTTCAATCCAAATCCCCCTCCAATGGGCAATAAACGGATTGGAAGAATAAACGAAGGTTACATAACAAACGGTGAGCAGCAAGATGAGTCCAACCGGAATACCGATTCCAATATAAAACCGTCTGCGTTTTTTCCGCTCCGATACGGCATCCTTTTTCGCGCGCAGATGCTTCAAATCCAAGCTGGTATCATTTTCAGCCCAACGTTTTTTGGGTTTTGGCAGGAAAGCCAAAGAAACGCTCTCCTGCCGTTTTTGATTTTTTATCATGTTTTTATCTGCCATTGCTTTGCGATTTACGAATTAACTTACAGACCTTCCACAGCATCTGCTGCCGGTGTTATATACTCATTTTCCATCAGTTCAATCACGCCTTTGTCCACCAGCGCAGTCAACTTTCCATCCAAAGGAATCTTTGCAAGCAACGGTATGCCATATTCTTTTGCAACTTCTTCCGCACAGCTTGCTCCAAACAGAGGAATTTCCTTTCCACAGTCTGGACAAATCGCATAAGACATATTTTCAACCATGCCCAAAATGGGGATGTTCATAAGCTTTGCCATATTAACCGCTTTTTCTACAATCATGGAAACAAGCTCCTGCGGAGTTGTTACTATGATGATTCCATCCAGCGGCAGCGACTGAAAAACGGTAAGCGGAACATCGCCCGTTCCCGGAGGCATATCTACAAACATATAATCTACATCTGTCCAGATAACGTCTGTCCAGAACTGCTTAACAGCACCTGCAATCACCGGGCCGCGCCAAACAACGGGGCTGCTGGCATCCTCCAGCAGCAGATTAACGGACATGAGCTGAATGCCTGTTTTTGTATAAGCAGGAAGCATCGTTTCCCCACTGACTTCCACTCCACCAGACACACCGAATGCCTTTGGCACAGACGGACCGGTAATATCTGCATCCAGAACTGCCACACCCCAAGAACGTCGACGCATTTCTGTTGCAAGCATGGAAGTGACCATGGATTTTCCAACACCGCCTTTACCAGATACAACACCGATTACGTGGCGGACAGAGGAAGCTGGATTCAGCGGTTCCTTCTGAATTTCCGATTCACCCCTGGAAGCGCAGTCTGCGCCGCAAGTGGAACAATCATGCGTACATGTATTTTGTTCTTCCATAACTATAATCCTTCCCTGATAAGTTTTTCAAATGCAGTATTCGCTAAAAACGTTACTGCACATATTTTATAACAAAATGGCGGATAATACAACACCTTTGCGTATATTGGATAATTATTTACATTTTCGATTTTTTTGTCGATTCAGCAACGAACGTACCACAGAAAGCGCCGCTACAGAAATCAAAACCGGAAGCAGTGAAAAAATAAGCAGCAGCCATCCCGGTGCCGCAGTATCCATAGCAGCCGCACCTGAACCAGCGGTCAGCCCGCCGGAGGCAAAAGTCCAAACAATTCCAAGTGCAGCAGTCACATACGGGATCCATATAAACCGTCCGTATACAGCGTTTTTGCGAAACAATCCACTGCCGCCAAATTCCGCAGCAACAAAAGGCATCACGCAAACGCAAGACAAAAACATGCAGCTTTGCTGTACAGCCGGAGTTAAATTGCAGGACGGTCCCAAAAGGCCAATTAAAGTGCGTCCAAGATACGGAGATACCACTGCAAGCACAGCGAGCAAAGTTCCGTACAGCGCCAGAAGCAACGTACCCGTTGCTTCTCCGTCTAAAATGCCTTCTCGCTGCACGGGCAAAGTATTCGCCGCGCCCTTTTCCGAGACATCCGTTTCTTCCTTTTTCCGATGCAGTATAGAAACAGATTTGCCGGCAGGAATCAGTGCAACCGCTGCCGCCGCAGAAAAGTCCAGAAGCATACCCCAAAATACCATTTGAGAAGCAGAAAGCAGGGGCAGTCCTGCAGAGGCACACACAAGAAGCAAAATCACCCGCGCCATATGGGAAACAACCATATAAGACAACATATTATGTATATTCCGCACCGCAGCCCGGCAGCGCACAATCATATCCATCATGGGTCGGAATCCGCCCGATTCAGCGCCTGTTATACCATGGGCAGTCACACGGAGAACCGGCGGAATATCCGCACCGTACGTTCCCGGCACAGGAGCTGCAAAAGCAATGTCCGCCTGCTGCATTGTCCACATATCCTCAACGCCCCAGCCA
>CATLAS010000085.1 GCA_949878535.1 uncultured Eubacteriales bacterium
GTTATTCTGTCATTTTGGATGATCAATAAATCGGCGATATTACAAACAATCCCTCCGAGTTTTGCAGCGCAAAACTCACCTCCCCTTGCACAGGGGAGGCTTGATTTTGGTGGGAACTTGCAGCGTGCCACCTCCCTTTGCTGGGGGAGGCTATAGTCCTTGAATCTTTTTTAGATTTCTTTTACTATTTTGTTGCAATCCAAAATCAATTGTGTTACTATATTAATACAGATGGATAAGGAGGAAATCAAACCAATGTATAAGATTCTGATCGTTGAGGATGACGCTGCCATTGCCGCCGCAGTGGAAAATCAGCTGAGCCGATGGGGATATGAAACTCTGTGTGTGTCTGATTTTGAACATGTTTTGGAAACATTTACTTCCTTTGATCCTGGGCTGGTTCTGTTGGATATTTCCCTTCCCTTTTATAATGGATATTATTGGTGTGAACGGATTCGCAGCCTTTCCAGCGTTCCGATCATATTTCTCTCCTCGGCAGGGGATAAAATGAATATTGTGATGGCAATGAACATCGGTGCGGATGACTTCATTCCTAAACCATTTGATTTGACTGTGCTGTGCGCCAAAGTCCAGGCTCTGATTCGCCGGACATATTCATTCGGCGCGTCCACGCATCTTCTGGAACGTCATGGAGCAATACTGAATTTAGCGGATGCCACTTTGACAGTGCAGGATCAGAAAATCGAACTTACGAAAAACGAATTTCGTATCTTGCAGCTTTTAATGGAGAACGGTGGCAGCATTGTATCCCGAGATACAATTATGCGCCGGCTGTGGGAGAGTGACTCTTTTATAGACGACAATACGCTCACTGTTAATATGACCCGCTTGCGCCGCAAGCTGTCTGACGTGGGACTTTCAGATTTTATTGCGACTCGGAAAAATGCGGGTTATATGATTCCGTGAAGCACAAGCATGAAAAGGATTCCATGTGATGGCTCCATAGGGGGGGCGCGTTTGTACAAACAAAAGACTCCATTTGTGCGGGGGGCATTTTACGAACCCCTGGGGCATGCTGCGAAGAACAAATAATAAAAGGCTCCCTTGTGTAAAGGGAGCTGTCGGCAAAGCCGACTGAGGGATTGTCCTGCTATCATTTTGCAGGATTTTCAAATCGGCAGTATATAAACAATCCCTCCGAGTTTTGCAGCGCAAAACCCACCTCCCCTTGCACAGGGGAGGCTTAAAGTTGGTTGTCAGGCCCTCTTTGTGCATGGATTCGGTTTCGAACCCCTGGGGCATGCCGCGAAGAACAAATAATAAAAGGCTCCCCCCAGTAAAGGGAGCTGTCGGCAAAGCCGACTGAGGGATTGTTGTTCTGCCATTTAGCAGGAACAATAAATCGACAACACGTGCAGACAATCCCTCCGAGTTTTGCAGCGCAAAACCCACCTCCCTTTACACAAGGGAGGCTTATGAAGAAAGTGGAAACTTGCAGTAAGCCGCCTTTTCCAGAAAAGCTTTTGCAGTGTACTAAAATATATGAAGGAGGACGATATGCTTTTGCAGTATTTGCGGGATCACAGACAGCTTCTATTCCTGCTTGTCCTGCTGGTTGTTATTTTTATAGTGGTATTTGCCCTGTATCAGATTCCCGCTGTCCCGGCGCTTTATGCGGGACTATTGTTCTGCGTGGCAGCGGTGCCTTTTTCTGTTCGGGATTTTCTGCGGTACCGCCGCCGGCATCACCAGCTTACACAGCTTTGTGCCTGCGACTTGGTTTTACCGGAAGAACTTCCGGTTTCAAAAGCTGTATGGGAACAGGATTATCAGACACTGGTGCTTCGGCTGTGTCGGGATAGAGAAAATTTGCAGGAAGAAATCCGACAGATCCAGCAGGAAACAGAAAATTTTTATACGCTGTGGCTGCACCAGATTAAAACGCCGATTGCCGCTATGAGTCTTATGCTGCAGCAAAGCGGCGAACCGGATACCGCAGCATTGCAACAGGAACTGTTTAAAATTGAACAGTATGCCGGGCTGACCTTGGAATATCAGCGCATCGGTTCCATTGCTGCAGATTTGCATGCCCGTCCATGCATCCTCGCGGATGTGGTGCGTCAGGCGGTGAAAAAATATGCCCCGGTGTTTATCTATAAAAAGCTGGGTGTGGTAGCTGAAGATCTGGACAGAACGGTTGTCAGTGATGAGAAATGGCTTGTGTTTATTATTGAACAGCTTTTATCCAATGCTCTGAAATATACCCCGTCCGGCGAAATTGTTATTCGGAGCGAATATACAGACGGTGCGGGTGCGGTGCTTCATATTCAGGATACAGGCATTGGCATTTTAAAAGAAGATCTTCCTCGAGTATTTGAACGGGGGTTTACCGGACGCAACGGCAGAATCGACAAAAAAGCAACCGGACTTGGGCTGTATTTATGTGATATTGTGTCCCGGAAGCTGTGTCATAAGTTGACGATTACTTCAACGCCGGGACAGGGTACGTGCGTTTCCATCCATTTCGGCAGACAGGATGTGCAGGTAGAGTGACCGGCTTACAAAAGTGTAAGGCTGGGGCGGAATTTGTAAGGTAAGTCTATGGCAGCGGCGGAATTTTTTCAGTAAAATAAGTACAGAATCAATGGAAAGGATGATATTTATATGCCGCTGTTAGAAGTGAAAAATTTGAAAAAAGTTTATACAACCCGTTTTGGAGGCGCGCAGGTGCAGGCACTGAGCGCAGTCAATTTCTCTGTGGAGCGGGGTGAATATGTAGCGATTATGGGCGAATCTGGATCCGGTAAAACCACATTGCTGAATATTATTGCATCCTTGGATAAGCCCACTGCGGGAAAGGTTCTGCTGGCGGGGGAGGATGTAACCTCCATTGCAGAAAAGCAGTTGTCAGTATTCCGGCGGAAAAAGCTGGGATTTGTGTTCCAGGATTTTAATTTGCTGGATACTTTCTGTATTCGGGACAATATTTTCCTCCCCCTGGTACTGTCGGGAGAAAATCACAAAAAGATGGAAGAAAAGTTAACTCCCATTGCAAAGAAATTGCGGATTGAAGAAATTTTAGATAAATATCCCTATGAAGTATCCGGCGGACAAAAACAGCGGTGCGCGGTGGCGCGTGCGCTGATCACCAGTCCAGAACTGATTTTGGCGGATGAACCTACCGGTGCATTGGATTCTCGGGCGTCTGACAATCTGCTGGATATGTTTTCTCGGATCAATGGAGAGGGACAAACGATTCTCATGGTTACCCACAGCGTCAAGGCGGCAAGCCATGCTTCCCGGGTGCTGTTTATCCGGGACGGGGAGGTATATACCCAGCTGTACCGGGGCGAGAGAACCAGAGAAGCCTTTTATGCGGACATTGCTTCTTCTCTCACCCTGCTGTCCGTAGGGGGTGAGGAGCATGCGTAAAGGCTTTCTTCCCCGCTTGGCTGCTACAGGGCTGAGCAGCAATCGTCAGACGTATCTGCCGTATTTTCTAACCTGCACCGGAACGGTGCTGATGTTTTACAACATGTGTGCGCTGACTTACCACACTTCTGTGATGAAAAATGTTTCTATCAGCTCGCTCATGTCCATTGGAATGTGGGTTACCGCCATATTTGCTGTGATTTTTCTGTTTTACACCAATAGCTTTGTCATTAAACGGCGCAAAAAGGAATTTGGTATTTATAATATTTTGGGCTTGGAAAAAAAGCATATCGGAATTACCATGCTTTTTGAAAGCCTGTATGTGTATTTAGGCAGCATGGTTTTCGGCATAGGGCTGGGTATTTTGTTCAATAAGCTGATGACGCTGCTTTTGTATCGGATGCTACGGTTTGATCCCAATTTCAGTTTTGAAATCAGCTTCCGGGCTATTTTGTACTGTGCGGTGCTGTTTGCATGTATTTCATTGCTGAATCTGCTGTATAATCTGCTGCAGGTGCGGCTTTCCAATCCTATTCAGCTTTTACGGGGATCCAGCACCGGAGAAAAGGAACCGAAAGCCAAGTGGATCACCGCACTTTTGGGTATCGTAACCCTCGGCGCCGGTTACTGGCTCGCGATTACCATTCAATCTCCGGTAGATGCCCTTCTGATGTTTTTTGTGGCAGTGATTCTGGTGATTATCGGCACGTATCTGCTGTTTACCGCAGGCAGTGTTGCTATATTAAAGATGTTGCGTAAAAACAAAGGATATTACTATAAGCCTGCCCATTTTACGACTATATCTGGCATGATTTACCGTATGAAGCAGAACGCAGCGGGACTTGCCAGCATCTGTATTTTATCTACTGCGGTACTTGTTATGATTTCTACTACGGTATCCCTGTTTGTGGGCAGTGAGGATGTGCTCCATACCCGCTATCCGGAGGAAATAGAAATAACGGCTGCCTATCCATATGGAACAGCGTTTGACACAGATGCGCTTCTTGCAGACACAATGGCTGTTGCAGGGCAAGAAGAACGGCAAATAGAAAATTTGAAGGTTTATACGTCCACAGCAATTTCCACAGACCGGAAGGGAAACGCATTTATCCCTGCTGCTTCCGGTAACAGCAATAATGATGTGTATTTGCTGGTGATTCTGTCTGCGCAGGATTTTGAAGGCTTCACAGGAAAGCAGGTTTCTGTAGGACCGGGAGAACTGTATGCTTGGGGCAATGTGTTCGGCAGTGAAGAGGCTGCGGGCTGGGATTCTATTGACGTTCTCGGGCATTCTTATCCCTTGGCGGGGGTGGATGGTTCTAAGCCGGCAATCGGCGCATATTCCGCATGGATGGTAGAGCTTTGCTGTTTGGTTACAGACAGCAGGGATGCGGTAGCTGCGGTTGCAGCGACAGCGCAGGAGGCATATGGAGAAACCTACAATCCGAACCCATACTACAGCCGCATTTGCTTTGATATAGACGGTACAGCAGAAGAAAAGGTGGAATTTGCACAGGCGCTGCGGGAAGATCAGCTTTCCAAGTACTCCCGGGATGGCGACAACGATCCGCTTGTAACCATACGTTCCAGAGAAACTACCCGTGACAGCTTCTTGTCTCTGTATGGCGGACTGTTTTTCCTTGGAATTTTCTTAGGGTCCCTGTTCCTGATGGCAACAGTGCTGATTATCTATTACAAGCAGATTGTAGAAGGATATGATGACAAAGACCGGTTCGCAATCATGCAGAAGGTAGGAATGAGCCGGCAGGAAGTCAAACGGACGGTGCGCACCCAGGTGTTGCTTGTATTCTTTATCCCGTTGGTTGCGGCAGCGGTACATATAACCGCGGCATTCCCCATGCTCACAAGGCTTTTGAAAATTCTGGGACTGGAAAATATTCCGCTGTTCCTTGTGTGTACGATATGTACTGTTCTGGTGTTTGCGTTGATCTACGCTCTGGTATATTCCATGACAGCAAAGGTATATTACCGAATTGTATACCGTA
>CATLAS010000086.1 GCA_949878535.1 uncultured Eubacteriales bacterium
GCTTGTCGTAGTAGTCAATGAGGGAACTGCCAGTGCAGGCGAACTGTTTGCTTCTGCTTTGCAGGATTATGAAAAAGCTTCGGTTGTAGGCGTGCAGACATACGGTAAGGGAAGTATGCAGACGATTCGTTCCTTTGGAGACGGTACCGGGTTCAAGTACACGTATCGATACTACTGTCCGCCGTATTCTGATAATTTTGACGGCGTCGGTGTGACGCCCGATATTGAAGTGCCACTGGATGAGGCGCTTGCAGGAAAAAGCATTTATAAAATTACAGATGAAGAAGATAATCAGCTTGCGGCTGCATATCATGCTTTGCCGGAAGTGAAATAATAATTTTAACAATAAATTTAGATAATTTTGAAAGGACACAGCCATGACAAACGAAGCAAAATTCACCTTATATACGAAAGAAGGATATCAGCAGCTTTTAGACGAACTTGCATATTTGAAGGATGTGCGCGTTCCGGAAATTAAAGTACAGCTTGCTGAGGCGAGAAGCCACGGAGACCTTTCCGAGAACAGTGAATACGATGAGGCGCGTGACGCACAGGCAAAGTGCTATGCCCGGATCGCCGAAGTAGAGGATCTCATTAAAAACGCAAAGATTGTTGATGAATCTGAACTGAAGGACGATGTAGTAAATATCGGTTCCAAAGTGAAGGTTTATGATGAAACCTTTGATGAGGAAATTGAGTATATCATGGTTGGTTCCAATGAAGTAAACGCCGCTATGAATATGATTACAGACCGCAGTCCTGTAGGCGGCGCATTGATGGGTGCCAAGGCTGGAGACAAGGTTTCTTATACAGCTCCCTGCGGCGAAGTGCATATGAAAATTCTGGAAGTTTCCAGAGCAAAGAAAAACTGACGCACGGTCGGGATGAATTCGCTGGACGGCGGAATGATAGCGCCCGATCAGATGGAACATTGCGGCGCTCTGCTTTTGGAGCGCCGTTTTTCTTTAAGGAGAAATTAGAAATGAAAGAGAACGAAAAGAATCATCCTCTGGAGGAAGAACCGGAGCAGCAGACAGTATTCCCCCAGTCAGATGATGAAATCCCGATGTCTGCCGCCATGCGTGTGCTGCGGGCGAAGGGCGAAGAAATGCAAAATGAACATGAAAGCCAGTATACCGGCAAAAAGGTCGGCAAGCTGGAAAACTTTTGGTATCAGCACAAGTGGCATGCAGGATTGACTGCTTTCGGGGTGATGATAGCGGCTGTGCTGCTATGGCAGATTATTACGTATGTTGCACCGGATGTATATATCATGTATACAGGCCCTGTAGCATTGATCGGCAGCCGATATACCGACTTGGAAACCGCCATTACGCAGGTGATGGAGGATTATAATGGGGACGGTGAAAAAGCAATCAGCTTTACAGATAATACTTACTTAACCGAAGAGCAGATTGCAGAAAAGCAGGAAGAGGGCGGATATCAGCCGGATTACGGCGCGATGCAGTCGGCGTACAGCCGGTTTCAAGCGGAAATCAATGCGGCGAAGCATATGCTTTGTATGTTAGATCCGTCTCTTTACGAACCCTTGCGGGATATGGGTGGCTTCATGCCGCTTTCCGATATTTTCGGTGACGATTTGCCGGAAAGTGCCGCAGACGAATATGGAATCCGTCTTGGAGACACTGCCTTTTATAAGGAGTTTCCTGGCGTGCGGATTTTGCCGGCGGATACAATTTTAGCTGTTCGGTCGGAGGAGGCGCCCGGTATTCAGGGAAGCAAAAAAAGATTGGAAGCGCTCCAGCGTCACGCTGTGCTTCTGCGGGCGATCGCAGAGTATGTGCCCGACAGTGCAGAATAAAAGACAGGAAAAAATATTTAAAATATATTGACAATTGCACCATACGATGCTACAATGCAGAAACAGGCTCCTTACTGGGGCAAACGGATTGATTTTTATGAAAGGATTTATAATAGATGAAAACAATTAAGGATAAACAGGTACTGGTTGCGGCGGATTTTGCAGGCGTTGCGCTGAAAAATGCTGTTGTTGCACATTTGGAGAAAAATGGTTGGACCTGCACGGATATCGGCGTAAAGGAAGTTGACGAAAAGAATCCGGAGATGTTCCACAGAATCGGTTTGCGTGTTGGCGCAAAAATTGCTGAAGGCGAATTCGAACGTGCAATGCTGTTCTGCGGCACCGGCATGGGCATTCACATTGCAGCAAGCAAGTGCCCCCATGTGCATGCGGCAGTTGTAGAAAGCGTTCCTGCTGCACTGCGCTGCATCACCGGCAATAACTGCAACGTAATTTCTATGGGCGGAGCATATGTTGCTCCAGCAATGGGCATTGAAATTGCAGAGGCTTTCTTGTATCACAACTTGGGTGACGGTTATGAATGGTGGCCCAATTTCTATGAGTTTCATAAGCTGGCTTATGATGAATTGGACAACTTTGACTATGAAACTTTCAAGAAGAACGGCTTTACATTCCCCGGCGCAATAGACATTCCTCTGGAGGATTGTCCGAAGCCTGAGGAACTCAAAAGCAGATAAATTCTGCATTTTGATAAGTTGATAGAGTAAAACCTTTGTATGAAAATGCCGGGGGGGGTAAGTCTGCCCAGCAGTATTTTATGCAAAGGTTTTCTTTTTACAAAAGGAGGCGACATGATTCGACGAATAGGAAAAGACGATGGTATGAGTGAAAGAAATGGAGGTCAGCGTGAAGATATGAAAAAACAAATCGGAAGGAATCTTTTTCACGCATGCTTTGCGCAAAGCGCAAAGCCAAAGAAAACAGGTGGATTATAATGACAGAAATTGAACAGATTCCAGTCGGCGTATATGAAGCTGCGGCAAAACGGGGCATTACAGCAGAAAATGCACTTCTTGCCGCATACGCCGACAGAAACAAAGACGGCACAAATTGCGATAACTGGATTTTTGTAACAAAGGATACCTTAACCCTGATTGGCGGCATCCAGCGGATTGTCCCCAAAGAAAATGTGGGACGCATAGATCGCCGGCGGCTGGAAGTAAAATTCGGGCAGCTGTCCTTTGATGAATACCCTTTGGAGTCTCTGCAGGATTTTCGTGTGGAGCAGCAGATTTCAGGCTGTATTCTTACAGCTTTTGATACCGATTCTCAGGCATATATATTGATCACCCATTTGTCCTGCCACAAAATGGAGGAGTTAACACAGCTTTGCGGATGCCTTAATGAATATAAAGAAAAAGGTGAATTTAAACCGCCCGAGAAAAAGGACGATGATCGGTATTGCCCCAAATGCGGCAGACTCTATCCGGATCAAAGCAGAAAGCTGTGCCCAGCCTGCATGAATCGGATGAGTGTCATCTGCCGAATGGGAACATTTATGATGAAATATAAGTGGCAGGTGATTGCAGTACTTGCTGCTATGATACTCACAACTTTGCTTGGCGTGCTGACCCCATATATAAGCTCTGGCTTTTTCTATGATCAGGTGCTGACCGTTGGCGGTGCATTCTACGGACAGGTAGCACTGGTGATCTTCTTGATTGTGTCTACCCGCTTGCTGGCGTTGTTGATCAATATGATCAATGAAGTTCTCACTGCACGGATTGTACCCAAAGTGACATATGATTTAAAAAATGTTATTTTTCATTCTATTGAGCGGCTATCCGTTGGTTTCTTTTCCAGGCGGCAGACAGGGTCTCTGATGAATCAGGTATTTTTGGATGCGGACAGTATCTATTGGTTCTTCGTAGAAGGATTTCCGTATCTGGTTATCAATGTGATTCAGACAATCGCGGTGACGGTGATTCTATTCATAATTGACTGGAAACTGGCGCTGCTGGCGCTGGTGTTTTGTCCGGTGTTTGTTTTTGCAATTGTACATCTGCATAAACATATGCGCAAGCTCCACGCCAAGCGGTATTCCGGTTCCAGACGAATGAATGGAACACTGACGGACGCACTGGGCGGAATTCGTGTGGTGAAAGCCTTTTCAAAGGAAAGCACGGAAATTGACCGATTCAATCAGCGCAGTAAAGCCTTTGCACGCGCCAGTCAAAATGTGTCGTTGTATAACGGAACGGTGTTTCCGTTGGTGACGTTTCTGTTTTCTATCAGTTCCATTTTGATTCTCGGGATCGGCGGATGGCGAGTTGTCAGCGGCGAACTGACGTATGGTCTGCTCCTTACATTTATTTCCTATACCACACTGTTGTACAATCCAATGTCCTTTTTTGTTGATATAAATGATAAGATTTCAGACAATATGAACGCCATGTTCCGCCTTATGGAGATTATGGACGCGGAACCGGATGTGCGGGAATCGGAAAATGCCCGGACATTGGAGCAGGTGCAGGGGCGTGTGACCTTTGAAAATGTGGAATTCGGATATGATAAAACCCGCAAAATCATTGATAATGTATCCTTTGATATTGCACCGGGAGAAAAGATCGGTATTGTAGGGCATACAGGTGCAGGAAAATCTACCATTGCCAACCTGATTATCCGGCTTTACGATGCGGATCGGGGAAAGGTGCTGATCGATGGCGTAGATGTGCGGGATTTGTCTTTTGAAACCCTGCGCAGAAATATCGCCATTGTTTCCCAGGAAACCTATCTGTTTCAGGGAAGCATTTTGGATAATATTCGCTATGCTGTGCCGGATGCTACTATGGAAGAAGTCATTGTTGCTTCCAAGGCGTCGGGAGCACATGATTTTATTGTCCGGCTGCCGGATGGCTATTCTACGATGATCGGTTGGGGGTATAAGGATTTATCCGGCGGGGAGCGGCAGCGGATATCCATTGCTCGGGCGATTCTGATGGCGCCGAAAATTCTGATTATGGACGAGGCTACCTCGGCTATGGATACGAAAACGGAACGGCTGATTCAAACGGCATTGGAAAAGCTGTCCAAAGGCCGAACCACGATTATGATTGCCCATCGGCTGTCTACTTTGCGGGATGCGGATACACTCATGGTGATCGAACATGGAAAGGTGTCGGAGGCAGGCACCCATGTCCAGCTTCTGGAAAAAGAGGGAATCTATCATAAGCTGTATATGCTGCAGTATGAAGCATTGAAAAATGCAGGGATTCAGGAATGAGAAACTTAGTTTTGTTGAAAAGCTCTCAGCGCATGTTATGCAGATTAAAATAAGAAGGCTTCCCCCAGCAGAGAGAGCCGTCGCGAAGCAGTAAACATAAAAAAGCTCCCACAAGCAGAGAGAGCCGCCGCGAAGCAGTAAACATAAAAAAGCTCCCACAAGCAGAGAGAGCTGCCGAGAAGCAGTAAACATAAAAAAGGCTCCCACAAGTTGAGAGAGCTGTAGCGAAGCTGTAAACAAAAAAGAAAGCCCCCATTAGATCGGAAGTGCACACGTCAGAACTCCAGACACAATCCGACAGAGC
>CATLAS010000087.1 GCA_949878535.1 uncultured Eubacteriales bacterium
TATAAAGTTGGAGAAGGGGCCCATGTGAGGACCTGCTGCGTGGCTCCAAAGGGAACTGTCGCGTTAACGCCTCAAACATGAAGGCTCCCATGTGAGGACCTGCTGCGCAGTTCCATAGGGAGCGGGGATTGTCAGGCTATAATTTCAAATTATATTTAAATCGGCAGTTTCATTTAAACAATCCCCCCGTCTCCGCTACGCGGATCCACCCCCCTTTGCACAAGGGGGGCTTATAAAGTTGGAGAAGGGTCCCATGTGAGGATCCACTGCGTGGCTCCAAAGGGAACTGTCGCGTTAACACTCCAAACATGAAGGCTCCCATGTGAGGACCTACTGCGCAGTTCCATAGGGAGCTGTCATAGCTTTGCTGTGACTGAGGGATTGTTTATTCTGTCATTTTGCAGGATTTATAAATCGGCGGTATGTACAAACAATTCCTTCGACCCGGCTAACGCCACGTCACCTCCTTTTGCTGGGGGTTTTTCATTTTTACGCCCCCGCCGGAGCGTTCAGTTCCTGATCCATCCAGTTCCAGCGTTTTTCAATAAATGTTTTCAAATATTCTACCTGACGTTCGTGGGTGTAGCACAGTACAACGGCTTCCGGCTGCATTCCCACCCGAGCAAACAAAATATCCCATAGGGCAAAATTGTCATCTGCTGATGGTGCGGTGAGGCGATACCCTTCTTCCAATGACGCCATTGCTGTTTCCAGCAGTTTATCTTTTACCGCGTTCCACCGCTCCCGCAGCTGCGTCACAAATGTGTCGTCCCGCATTAATTGACACATCCAGTTGTAATGCACATATCCGCCGTCATCTGTCAAACACGCCCATTCCTCGTATCGCTGCTGATCTGCCACACTGTTTCCGAATGCCAAATCAAAATCCCAAACCTGTGACATTTTCAGCTTCTGCCCTGCCCCTTTGGTCATAAAAACGCTTCGACGAAAACAGGAGTCCGCGTTGTAGGAAAGCTCCGTCATAATAAACCAGTCGATGAGCGACGGTACGTCAATATAATTTTCATAATGATCCATCAATTTCACAGCGTTGTCTGTTACATTGATATAATTTTGAATATAAGTCAGCGTTTGTTCGTCAGCATTGGCAGGCTCCAAAACGCCGATGCTGCGCAATATGGACGAGGAAAATACAGGGTGTCCGCTTTCATGGCTTACGCCCAGCTCCAGTAAAAATCCGGTGTTTACGTTTCCGGCGTCCTCCTGAATGTAAAGTCGATCCTGTCCTACCTCCACTTGTTGCCCCAAGGTATAAATCCCTGCATATTCTCCGTTTATGTAAACGTCGACGGGATATTGGGTTGCATAGCAGTCCATGTTGTCCAGCACTTTGGCACACTCCAGCGCTACATAATTACGAATCAGGCTTTTGTCCGCAAAGTTTGCAAGGAGAACCCATGTTTTTCCGCTTTCCATTCCCAAAACAGAAACAGGTTCTTCAAATTTGATTTTATATGGCTTTTTCTCCGCCCATTCCCATGTAGTATTGCCGCGCCCGCGGATTTTTGCCGCACTGGGCTCCAGAGAAGGCAGTCCGGCGGTGTAGTCGCTTTCTATGGAAATGGCGGCATCAATATATTCCTCTTTTGAGGTGATTGGTGCGCCGCTGTTCGTTTCAATCAAAATTACCGGCATTTGGAGTGTGCAGGTAGTTTCTATATAATAAAGCGAGCTGCCCAAGTCATCTGATACGCGAACGTAACATCCCATAGAATCCAGCAGATTTACTGTGCCGTCGCTGTTGATACTGCCGACCAAAGATACAGTGCAGCCATCAGGGACTGATACAGTCAGCACCGCATTCTTCAGGGCGGAGGGAGGGATGACATGATCTATTTGTGCACGAAGCACAAGAGAAGTACCGTCTGCCGCAGCCCAGTGTATATCCGATGTGACATACGGATTGTTTGCCGCTTCCAGCGTAATATCCGGTATGACAGAACAGGTTCCGCCCAGTGTATATTCCGAAAGCCTTTGTCCGTTATAGCTTTGGAGCTTGTAATACTGTGCCGCTGTGTGGAGCGGTGGGCCGTTTTCTTCCCAGATCAGAGAACAGTTTGGTGCGTCCAGAAGGATAATCTCCCGGGCAAGCCCTTTTATACGGATTTCCCCGGAGGAGTCCGTTTTTATTTCAATGGCGTGCGTTGCTGTGTTTGCAAACAGTTCATCCATTTCAGCGCCGTTATTTTCAATAGATACAGGCTCGGTAAATGTAATGCGCTCGTCTACAGTAAAATTGGCAAGCCGTATGGTCATTCCGGGTATAGCACGTTCCCACCGCTCCCCTTCTGCCAGGCTGTGCAGTTGCTGTATGCTCGAAGCAGTTGCAGAACCGTCTAAAGCATCTCCATTCAAAGAAGCGGCGGCAATATGGAAATCGTTGTATACCTCCCCCCGGTCATACACCCATGCGAGGGAATCAGGCAGGGTTATATCGCATTTCGGTGCGCGGGCATAAAAATTAGTTGCAGAAATATCGCCGGACAGGGAAAGCGCGCCGGGTTCGTTCGTGTTAAAATAGATCAAATCTTCTATGGAAAGGGTATGTCCGTCTGTGGAAAGGGACAGAGGTCTTGTTATGTAGAGAGGTTCTTCCAGTGCAATATCTCGGAGCAGGGTTATATTCGGTGCATCGGAAACAGCAGTTTGCAGACCTTCTGCTGAAAGAATATACGCGGAATCTGTCTCTCCCTGCATGATGCGGACTCCATTATTTATATCTGCTTTTTCGGAAAGGGATACAGATGCAGAGGCGAAATTCCCGGCAGGAGCCGACAGGGTGACAAATCCGTCTTCTGCGGCGTCAGAATATAGCGTAATGGATGCATCGGCATCCGTATTGTTGTAAAAATTAAGCTTAATCTCACCGGAAAGCGCCGCTTGTTGCAGAGCGGGACCTTCTTCCGAAGAGAAAAGGAGGAACTGGTTTGCATAAAGCCAGAGTCCGCTGTCTTTGTGCCGATCGCAGGAAATCAGCAGAAGGATACACGAAAGCAGCAGCGCAAGCAAGCCTGCCGATAGGATTTTTTTGCCCATATGTTCCCTCCGGAATTTTTACAGTATGCTATATTGTATCATAAACAGGATAGGCTTGCTACGAAAATAGTAAAAAGTTTACATATGAGAAAATTTGGAAAGGAAGGTGGCACAAACTTCATCAGGCTCCCTTGTTCAAAGGGAGCTCCCGCGATAGCGGGTGAGGGATTGTAAAATTATTTTTTTAGATAATCTTCAAATCGGCAGTTTCATTTAAACAATCCCCCCGCGTTTTGCTACGCAAAACCCACCCCCTCGGAACTGCGTAGCAGGTCCTCACAAGGGGGGCTACAAAGGAAGGCGAAAGCCTTACGAAGTATATACTGCCTCACATATCCATATCTTCCGCTTTAGAGAAGTTTTCTTCTTCCTCATACAGCTGCATAAGCTGATCCTCAACGTATATCCGCTGATCCTCCAACTCCGCCGCTTTAACATAGTCTGTGGCGTCCTCGCCGTACAGCCGGTCTGTGATATCTGCAAGCTCTTTTTCCAGGCGGACAATTTCTGAAGCCACTTTCTTGCGCCTTGCTTCTTTGCGCCGTGCGGCCGCCTGTTCTTCTTTCTTTTTTAAATATTGTTCCTTGCCGCTGGGGATTGGCGCAGCCGCTGCCGGCGTTTCTTCCTCCGGCGCTGCCTGCGATGCGGCGATATATTCCTCATATCCGCCTCTGAAATCCCGTACCGGATTTTCCAGCGACAGGATTCTTGTGGCAAGCCGCCGGATAAAATACCGGTCATGGGACACGGCGATAACAGTACCTTCAAATGCCTCCAGCGCATTTTCCAACGCTTCCCGGGAGTCAATATCCAAATGGTTGGTAGGCTCGTCCAGGATTAACACGTTCACTTTCGATAAAATCAGCTTTGCAAGAGTAAGTCTGGCGCGCTCCCCGCCGGACAGAACAGATACGGTTTTTTCCACGTCCTCTCCCCGGAACATAAACACGGCAAGGACGGAAAAAAGCTCCTTCCTGCCAATGGTGGGATATGCGTCCCAAAGCTCGTCCAACACAGTTTTATCTGGGGACAGGTTCTGGTTTTCCTGATCATAATATCCTACATGCACATTGTAGCCGAACTCTACCCGGCCCGTGCGGGGTGACAGCTTACCCAGCAGGGTTTTCAGCAGGGTGGATTTTCCGCATCCGTTGGGACCTGCGATAATCAGACGTTCTCCCCGCTTTACAGAAAAGGATAAATCGGAAAACAAATTTTCGCTGCCAAATCCTACCGCCAGTTTTTTCACGTCCAGTACGTCATTTCCAGAGCGGACTGCTTTGGAAAAAGCAAACTGTAAGGTTTTGGGCGTGTCCTCCGGCTTTTCCACTTTGTCCATGCGGGCGATGGCTTTTTCTCGGCTTTCCGCCGCAATGATATTTCGTTCCCGGTTCCACCTCCGCTGCTGTTCAATAAACGCTTCCAGCCGGGCGATTTCCCGCTGCTGGATTATGTACTGCTTTTCCAGCGCGGCACGCTGTTCTTCCTTTTGCTTCTTATATGCCGTGTAGGCGCATTTATACAGCTTAGCCTTATGATTTTCTATATCCAGTGTTTTGTTTGTCACCCGATCCAGAAAATAACGGTCGTGGCTTACAAGGAGCAGTGTTTTTTTGTATCCTGCCAAGTGCCCTTCCAGCCAGGTCATGGTTTCGATATCCAGATGGTTGGTAGGCTCGTCCAGAATCAATATGTCCGGCTCTTGGAACAAAAGCCGGGCAAGAGCAAGCCTTGTGCGCTGTCCACCGGACAGGGTGGTGATGCTTCGGGAAAAAGTATCCTCTCCAAAACCCAGCTTTGCCAGAAGACTTTTGCACCGGGATTTGTAGTGCAGTCCTCCCGCCTGCGTAAAGCGGGTATTCAGTCGTTCGTATTCTGCACTCAGGGACAACAGCCGCTCCTGGGGCGCAGTTTCCATTTCTGCTTCCAGCTGGGCGAGTCGTGCTTCATCCTTGCAAAGCTGGGGAAACGCTGCGTACATCTGTGCAAGAACGGTGTCGTCTCCTTCCAGGACTTGAAAGGAATCGTCCTGCCGCATCATGCCCACAATTTTGTCTTTGGCAAAAAACACACCTCCCTCGTCTGCTTCCTCCATGCCGGTAATCAGCCGGAGCAGGGTGGTTTTGTCGCTTCCGTTTACGCCTACAATGCCCAGTCGGTCGCCTTCTTCTACAGAGAAGGTGACCCCGGACAGAATATTTTTTGTTCCAACACTGTAAGACAGGTTGCTCACACTCAATGCGATCATAGAACTTTATCCTTTATATTTCATAAAAA
>CATLAS010000088.1 GCA_949878535.1 uncultured Eubacteriales bacterium
CTCCTGTGCCAGCAGTTCCGATGCGGCTTCTGTCATAACCCGCATAACAGTCAAAATCGTTCCCTCTGTGGGATTCATAACTGCTTTATACGCTTCAGCAACACCTCTGGAAAACCCTTTTACAATATCCTGGCAGTCTGCTTCTTCCAGATTTGCCCACGCTTTTGCGATTCCGCGGAAAAACAATGACAAAATAACGCCGGAATTCCCTCTCGCTCCCCGCAGCATCAGGTTGGCAGCCTTTTGTGCGCATTCTCCGAGCGTTCCGCCAAAAGACACGCATTCACCCCGCACACCGCTCATTGTCAAGCTCATATTGATGCCTGTGTCGCCATCCGGCACGGGAAAAACATTCAAATTGTTGATCGTATCTTTCTGATTATCCAGAGAACATGCGGCAGAAACCACCATGTCCCGATACATAGAACTGTTCATTTTCATTATGTGAATCCTTCTGCACAAAATAAATTTCAGCGCTGGGTACCAAGGAAAAATAACGCGATTGTTCCGGGACCGGAATGGGCTCCGATTACCGGACCGATATATCCGATATGAATATCCTGCACACCCATTTTATCCCGCACCATCTGGGCAACTGCCTGCGCATCCTCCAATGCATCACCATGACTGATAAACACAGTTTGTCCAGCGGGATCAATGGCAGTCTGCTCCATTCGCTCTACAAGCGCCGCAAGAGACGCTTTGCGTCCCCGTGCTTTGGACACATTGATCAAATGCCCAGCATCATCTACATGAAGCACCGGTTTAATAGATAGCATCGTGCCAATTGCAGCCGTTGCAGCAGACACGCGTCCGCCACGCTTCAAATGGTGAAGATCATCTACCGTAAACCAGTGGCACAAATGCAGCTTGTTTTCCTCTACAAAGTCACGCACAGCATCAATAGAGGCACCGGCAGCACGCTGCTTTGCAGCAAGATAAACCAAAAGTCCATGCCCAAGAGATGCAGCCAGCGAGTCTGCAACATAGATTTTTCTCTCCGGATATTTTCCATTCAATTCCCCGGCAACAAGCATTGCTGTACCGACAGTGCTGCTCAAACCAGAAGAAAAGGCGATATACAATACATCCTTGCCCTTTGAGACAATATCCTCTAATGTTTCCATTAGATCCTCATAATTGGCTGCTGAAGTTTTTGCACTTTTTCCTTCTCGCAGCTGTTTATAAAAATCTTTGACATCTGCTGCGTCACCCGGCATCGGTTCTCCATCACCTAAAGTATACATTAGCGGCATTACCTGCACCTGCAGCTCCGCCGCCATTTCCGGAGTTAGATCACTTCCGGAGTCAGTCAATATAACAAAGTCTGTTGTCATGAGCAGTCCGCCTTTTACAGAAATATAAATTCATTGAAAAGGACTTGTTTTAGAGAAAACAAGTCACACGCGTATGTAGTATACCACAATTATTATACAATTGTCAACAATATCATGCATATGTGCGGGAATTTGTATATTGGAGGAACAATCCATTGTCCAACATCGCTGCACTTGGCTGACAGTTCCCTTTGCTGTGGGGAAGCTTTGGATCACCTTCACCAGCCTCCATTCAAGCCAAAGGAGGTGATGCAGCAAAGCCTCATCAAGCTTTAGAAGCCTCCCCCCAGCAAAGGGAGGTGGGTTTTGCGCAGCAAAACTCGGAGGGATTGTTTAAATAATACTACCAATTTACATATCCTTCAAATTGATAGCATTACAATCCCCCACCCGCTATGCGGGAGCCCCCTTTGCACAAGGGGGCCTGCAACTAAAATTCGAGTCTCCTCTGTGTAAAATGAGGTGGCTCGACTCTGCCGTATCGAAAGAATGATCTGGTCATACTTCCAATTTGAAAATACTGTAAAACGATGGAAGGACAATCCCTCAGTCGCTTCGCGATAGCCCCCTTTTCACAAGGGAGCCTTTTAAGGTATATGTGCTGTATTGCCAGAGTCCCTGCCCTGGATCAACTTTATCAGTCTCCTTTACTAAAAAATGCTGTACGGTCCCACATACCAAAAAATCCCCTTTTTTCAAAGGGGATTTTTATTTGATTCACTTTACGCAGTTACAATTTTGCTTGCATCGGTAAGATTCAGCATCTTCACTGCATCCTCCCGCATTTTATATTTCAAGATTTTGCCCGCCGCATTCATCGGGAACGAATCTACAAAGGCTACATAACGGGGCGTTTTATGCTTTGCCATGTGATCCCGCACATAGGTTTTGATTTCTTCTTCCGTAGAAGTCTCACCCTCTTTCAGAATAACACATGCCATGATCTCTTCTCCGTAATCCTTATCAGGTACGCCGATAACCTGCACGTCACTCACCTTTGGATGGGTATAAATGAAATCTTCAATTTCTTTCGGATAAATATTCTCACCGCCGCGGATTATCATATCCTTTAGTCTGCCTGTCACCTTATAGTTTCCATCCGGCAAACGGCGCAGCATATCTCCTGAATGAAGCCATCCGTCCGCATCAATGGCTGCAGCAGTAGCCTCCGGCATTTTATAATATCCTTTCATGATATTATAGCCGCGAGCTACAAATTCTCCGTCTACATTGTCTGGCAGTTCCTCGCCAGTCTCCGGATCCACAATTTTGCATTCAACACCGAAAATCGGACTTCCCACCGTATTCACTCTCGTTTCAATGGAATCGGTAATTTTGGACATTGTGGTTGCAGGAGAAGCCTCTGTCTGTCCGTATGTGATACAGATTTCGCTCATATGCATTTCTTTAATAACCTGTTCCATAACTTTAATGGGACAGGGACTGCCCGCCATAATACCGGTGCGCATACTGCTGAAATCTGTTTTTGCAAAGTCCGGATGTCCCAGCATTGCAATAAACATAGTAGGAACACCGTGGAAGCAGGTGATTTTTTCTTTTGTAATACATGCAAGCCCCTTGCTGGGTGAGAATGCAGGAATCGGACTCATTGTAACACCGTGGGTCATGGAAGCCGTCATAGCGAGCACCATACCAAAGCAGTGGAACATGGGAACCTGAATCATCATCCGGTCTGCTGTAGACAAATCCATACAGTCACCGATTGCCTTGCCGTTATTAACCACATTGTAGTGGGTGAGCATAACGCCTTTCGGGAATCCGGTTGTACCGGATGTATACTGCATGTTGCACACATCATGCTTGCTGATCATAGATGCTCGGCGCTGTACCTCACTGACGGGAACATTCTCACCAGCAGCCAGCGCTTCTTCCCAATTCCAGCAGCCGGGCTGATCAGATTCGCATGTAATAATATTGCGCAGAAACGGCAATTTCTTGATACGCAGAGGGGCACCCTTTTTCGCAGTCTGCAATTCCGGACACAACTCATTGATAATTTTTACATAGTCGGAATCTTTGTAGCTGTCCACCATAACCAGAGTATGGGTATCGGACTGCCGGAGCAAATATTCCAACTCATGGATTTTGTAAGCCGTGTTTACTGTTACCAGTACCGCACCAATTTTTACAGTAGCCCAGAACGTAATATACCATGCAGGTACATTGGTCGCCCAGATTGCTACATGATCCCCTTGCTTCACGCCCATTCCAATCAGAGCACGGGCAAAATTGTCCACATCCTCACGGAACTGCACATACGTTCTTGTGTAATCGCAGGTAGTATACCGGAATGCATACTGATCCGGGAATTCATCGCACATACGGTCAAGCACCTGTGGGAAAGTGAGATCAATAAGCTTCTCTTTGGGCCACACATACTTACCGGTGCCCCGTGCATTCGTCTGCAATCTTCCCACCATATCAGAGGAGCCAACATATTCCCGCATATAATTGACAAAATGAGGGAACACAACTCCGGAAGATTCCAGATCCGGCATATACCGTTTCAGCCATTCCAGAGAAATATAGCCTTCGTAGTTGATAGAACGCAGTGCAGCAATAAAGTCAGCAATTGGCAGATTGCCCTCGCCCATCATACGATATTCAACCGTATCGCCGTTCATTACAGAATCCTTAATGTGGGTATATTTAATATATGCACCAAGATTCTGAACTGTTGTCTGGGGATTTTCGCCTGCGAACCGGTAGGGATGATGCATATCCCACAAAGCGCCGACAGCGTCGCTTTCAACAGCATTCAGAACCTCACACAGACGCTGCGTATTCGAATACACTCCGTTTGTCTCAACAAGAAGCATTACACCGGCAGCTTCTGCCTGAGGAGCCAAAATCTTCAAAGCCTCTATTACATCTGCATCATCGAAATCCGTAGTGATCTCTGCAGTGCGGTCGCCTAAAATCCGGATATAAGGCGTTCCAAGCTGCTGTGCAAGGCGAATGTATTCACCGATTTCCTGAATATTCTCCTGCATCTGCTCCTTAAATCGAAGTGCGCAGCCGGATGACAGACACGGAATTTCTAAATGCAGTTTTTTAAGTTTTTCTTTTGTTTTTTTGATATTTTCCTTACTGAAAGGCTCAGCATGCACAGAGAAAATATCATCTCCAAGACCTCTAAGCTCAATGCCGCCAAATCCGACGTCTTTAGCCATAGCGTAAATGTCCGACCAACTGTAATCCGGACAACCCAATGTGGAAAATGCAAGTTTCATTGATTTCTTTTACCTTTCTCTTCAATAGTTTTCAAAAGTATTGAACAGAGACGATTTTGCCATAATTTGCAAAATCCAACAAAAAAAGCCCTCGTCTCTGCGCTAAAGCAAGAGACGAAAGCATAGCTTCCGCGGTACCACTCTTATTGACGCAAATAATGCGCCCACTCATCAGGCACTGCATGCCCTTCCCTATGATAACGGAGGGATCCGGTCAAGCCTACTGAAAAAGTTCAGCCGACAGCTCAGGGGCGAGAGATTTCGCACACGCAGCGCTTTCCACCAACCAGCGCCTCTCTATAGCCGTATGCATTGAAATGGTTTTCCCCATCCACGCTTTTTAGTTATTATAGCATCAAACAAATTATTTGTCAACTGACATTAGAAATTTTTTCAAAATTTTTCTTTATGACATGAATAAAAATTAAAAAGAAACATATACAACTCGTATAAAATATGTTAGAATATTGAAAATATGTATTTTTCTGCTCTGTAAGGAAACAGTAAAATACACAAGCGTGAAAAATGCGAGACCATATCGCAAGTTTACCTTTTCACGCCCGCATTGTGCCTTGTACAATGCAAAAGAAAGTATGGTATTATTATGAAAAAGCCAGAACCGCTTATATTAGATACGGATATCGGCAGCGACATTGATGACACATGGGCACTTGCCATGATACTGCGCAGCCCGGAATTGGATTTGCGTATGGTAGTCTCCG
>CATLAS010000089.1 GCA_949878535.1 uncultured Eubacteriales bacterium
AGCTCCATTCCTGCCGCAGTACCGCGGCAATCGAATAAACACAGGATCAGAATGCAATTCTACTTATAATATACGCACAAATTTGCTTTTTTACTTTTTTCGACCGCACAGACATAAAATGTTTACAAATAACGTTTGTTTATTCGTCTATCGTCCCCTGAGACGCCCGTTCTTCCGTGCGCAGAAGTGCAACGCTTCCCCGTCCCGCGCTCACTTCCCGCACCATTTCTTCTACAAGCGCCACTCTGCCCGTCTCAATTGCCGCCGTAATCTCCACACTGCTGCCGAATTCAGCTGCATCCTGCATTGCACCAAGCCCGGCAAGCTGTATATTGATTTTCTGATATTCGCTGTAACCACAGCAAATTTTCAAAACGGAAAATTCTTCCATATACGCAAAACCTGCCGCATCCAACGCCTGCTTTGCCGAAGCGGAATATGCGCGCACAAGTCCACCAGCACCAAGCAAAGTACCGCCGAAATACCGGGTGACGACCACACATAAATCTGTCGCACCTGACATTTTCAGTACATTCAACACCGGGATACCTGCTGTTCCCTGTGGTTCTCCATCGTCCGAATATCGGGCATGGGTGCCACTGTCAATATAATACGCCCAAACATTGTGCGTTGCATCTTTATACATCGTCTTACGCTGCGCAATAAGCGTCTGTGCTTCTTTCTCATCCTGCACCGGTGCGGCATAGCCGATAAAACGTGACCGCTTTTCCTCCAGCTCTGTTTCAGCTGTGCCGGCAAGGGTGATGCGCTTTTTTCCCTGCTCCATGTCTACACCTCATACCCTGCAAAACGTCCCTGCAATTTCTTATCTCCAAGCAACATCACATAAATTCCATCGTCCCGGTATTCCACCTGCACATTCTCTCCTGCCCCATACAGCTCGCTGAGTTTATCCCCCGCGCCGGCTGGCAAAAGCAAATGCATTTCTCTTCTGCCCTGATTGGCAAGCTGTTCCAATTTCTGCGACAGCAAATCCAATCCCTCTCCGGTTTTTGCAGATACGAACGCAAACGCACCGTTTGCATCGCTCGCAATGCGCCGCATTTCTGCAATCTTATCCTCATTTTCCAGAGAGTCACACTTGTTAAATACATACAATGTTGGTTTTCCTGCCGCACCAAGCTCCTCCAGCAGCTTTTCGGTAACCGCAAGATGTCCTGCAAAATCCCCATCGGACGCATCGCATACAATCATCAGGATATCTGCCCAAACTGCTTCGTCCAATGTGCTTTTAAAGGCTTTAATCAAGTGATGGGGCAGATTTCGAATAAATCCAACGGTATCTGTCAAAAGAATTTTTGTGCCGCCCGGCAGCATATACTGGCGCGTGGTAGGATCCAATGTTGCAAACAGCTTATCCTCGGCAAAAATTCCCGCATCGGTGAGCGCGTTCATCAAAGTGGATTTGCCCGCGTTGGTATATCCAACAATAGCGCACTTGCAGATACCGGATCGTTCTCTTGCACTGCGGATTGTGTTCCGGTTTTTCTCAACCCGGCGCAGTTCCTCTTCCAGATGCAGCACTCTGGTTTTCATCCGCCGCCGGTCAATTTCCAGTTTAGATTCACCAGGGCCCCTCGTTCCAATTCCGCCGCCCAGACGGGACAAAGCCTTTCCCTTTCCCATCAGTCTGGGTGCAGTATATTTCAGCTGTGCCAGTTCTACCTGCAATCGACCTTCTGCACTGCTGGCACGCCCGGCAAAAATATCCAGAATCAAAATGCTTCTATCTATAACGGAAACATCCGTTTCCATTTCATCCTCAATCGCCCGGATTTGAGAGGGTGTCAGTTCAAAATCAAACACTGCAAGCTGTGCGCCGGTATTTTTGCAAGTATCGGAAAGTTCCTGTATCTTCCCGCTGCCGATACCAAAACGGCTGTCGGCAGACGGGCGCAGTTGGGTTACTTTTCCGACAACGGTTCCTCCCGCTGTATCCAGAAGGCGGGCAAGCTCATCCAGAGAAGCAAGACAATCTGCCTCTCCGCCCTGAGGATAAATTGACACAAGCACTGCCCCGCGTGTCTCCTGCTGGTTATTTTCCTGTAATTTTTCTTCCATATATCTTTTTGCCTCACATCATCATTTGCGTAGTGTCTGCAACGAAAAAACCGGACAAGGCGGTACTCCGCCTCGTCCGGAATCGGTGATGCTGCTTATTTGCCTGCTGCTTCAAGACGGCGCTTGAATTTGTCAACCCGTCCGCCGGAATCTACAAACTTCTGCTTTCCGGTAAAGAAGGGATGGCATTTAGAGCAAATTTCAACACGGATCTCACCGTTTGCGTCGCTCTTGGTGGAGCGAGTAACAGCCGTAGCGCCACATGCGCAGCGGATTGTCACTTCTTTGTAATCTGGATGAATTCCTGCTTTCATTTCGCGTACATGCCTTTCTCTCAAATTTACGGAAGACAGTCTTATGCCGCATACACGGAACATCGGAACGCTTCCGGCTTTTCACAGTAGCTTTAATTTTATCACCAAAGCCCCAAAATGTCAATACCTTTATACAAAAAACTGCAATATTTTTTAAATTCGCGTTCCGATTTCCTCACGCAGCCGGGATATAATCTTTTTTTCCAGGCGGGATATGTAGGACTGAGATATTCCAAGCATGTCCGCCACTTCTTTCTGCGTCCGTTCCCTGCCGCCGCCAAGACCGTACCGCAGCTTGATAATCAACCGTTCCCGCTGATCCAGTTCCGCAACCGCTGCATGCAGAATCCGTTCATCCTCATCCTTCTCCAGATTCTGACTGATGCTGTCGGCATCGCTTCCCAGCAGATCGGACAAAAGCAGTTCGTTTCCGTCCCAGTCTGTATTGAGCGGTTCGTCAATGGAAACGTCTCCCCGATGTCCGGTATTTTTCCGGATATACATCAGAATTTCATTTTCGATGCAGCGGGAGGCATATGTTGCCAGCTTAATATTTTTATCCGGCTTGTACGTGTTGATAGCCTTAATCAACCCAATTGTACCGATAGAAATCAGATCCTCAATTCCTGTCCCCGTATTTTCAAATTTTCTTGCAATATATACCACAAGCCGCAGATTGTGCTCAATCAAAATCTTGCACATTCCCCTATCTTGAGACAGCTGGGCGATCACCTGTGCTTCCTCCTCCGGTGAAAGCGGTGCCGGCAGCGTCTCCGGTCCGTTAATATAAAATTCATTGCCCTCCGGACTGCCTGCCGCAAGATATGCGGCAATCCGTTTGAGCTGCATCCATACACTTTTTACTGTTTTTCCCACATGCATTGCTTTGTACTCTTTCCTTTCGCCGAAATGAATTTTCCTTTTTATGAAGCAATCGACGCCGGCGCTGTTGCCGGAAACCCGCCGAAATATACTGCAGTACAATCTGACAGTGCTATATAGCACTGCACATTCTCTGTCCGTCTGCCGGAGCCTGCCGTCACCTTGTCCGGGCGGAATGCCGCACAAAGAGCTCCGCCGGAACTGTTCTTCACCGGAATGATCCGAAACCGAATGTTATTTTCCGTAAGCCGCTGCGCATCGCATTCCAGCAGCGAGCGCACATTCTCGCTTCCAATCAGCTTTTTTCCAAGCGCTGCCGACATCAGAATGACCGGATCCCCTGAAATGGGCTCCCGCATTAAGTTTCCGCTATCACACAATGCATCCAGCCGAATATGATTGCCCGCATATTCGATGGAAAGCGTCAGCGTAGACGCCCCTTTTTTCGCCGTAATCAGCCGCACAGTAATATAAACTGCACCCACCGCCGCTGCAGCAGCGCCGATCCAGATACTGCCGCTTCCGCTCTGTGTGTATGTATTTCCGCCCTTTCCCAGCGACAAAACCGCAGTCATCAGTCCGCCAAGGAGCGCACCGCAGCCCCATATCAATGCACTTTGCTTCAGGATTCCCCGCAGTCCGCCGCATCTTCCATAGGAGATCAGGCACATGAAAAAGCTTGCTGCGCCTGCCGTTATGTACTGCCACGCACCGTGTATACCCACAGCAATGCTGACCACTGCATAAACGCCCCCCAGCGCGGCGGCGGCAGACATGCGCCATGCACGCCGCGGCTTGCAGCCCAGCAATCCTGCAGCCCACAGAGAAATAAAATCCATGCTGAAATTGATGGCGAATAAAACATCTGCATACAATACTGTTTCCAGCGTGCTCACCTCCTCGGATTCCCAAATGCCCGTCCAATAATTTTCTGCTTCAGTATATGTAATTCCCTCACTTGTTATGCCTGCATATAGTATATAGAAGCGCACGCCCTTTTTTTGTCGCCGGCTGTTGCATAAAAATCAGATTTCGCCTACACACTTTGCCTCCATTTTTACAAAACAGTCTTTCTTCTCTCAATTGCACCGCTGCTTTTTGTTCTATTTTGTCTAAACTTTGAATAAATTAGAAATATATATTGACAGATTCACTTTTGATGAGTAAAATAATAAAGTACTAACGCAGTTAATAATTATATTGAAAGGTAATGGAATTTTATGAAAAGACTTCTCGCGCTGACCATGGCGGTCATCATGCTGCTCTGCCTTGCAGCTTGCGGCAAAACAGAATCCGGCGATACCGGCAAAGATACTTCTGATAAACCGGAAGAAGCAAAATACACACTGCTCAACGAAGGCACTCTGACAATCGGTTCAGAAATCGGATATCCTCCTTTTGAAATGTATGCTGATGACGGCGTAACTCCCATCGGATATGATATCGACCTTGCAAACGAGTTGGGCAAGCGCCTCGGACTGGACATCCAGTTTATCAATACCGGCTTTGACGTAATCGCTGACAATCTTGGCGTAAACTATGATGTAATCATCTCCGGCTACACCATCAACGATGACAGACTGGAACAAATGCTGTTCTCCGAGCCTTACATAGACAACTTCCAGGCAATCGTTGTCCGCGCGGACAGCGAACTGACCGCTGATTCTCTGACCGACATCAACGGACATTCCATCGCTTTCCAGAAAGGCACAACCACAGATGAAATCGTTGACAAGCTGATTACTACTGGTTCTGTTGAATGCACCTCTGCTGCAAATGAGAAAATTCTCACCTGCTTCCAGCAGCTCGCCAATGAAGAAGTAGACATGGTTGTCTGCGACAGCACCGTTGCAAACGTACACCTTGCAAATAACAGCGATGCATACAAAATCATTTTTGTGGACGAAAGCTCCCCCGAGCAGTTCGGTATCGGTATCCCCAAGAGCAACCCCGAATTGCAGAAGGCAATCAACGATGTTATCAAAGATCTGAAAGAAGAAGGGTTCTTTGAC
>CATLAS010000090.1 GCA_949878535.1 uncultured Eubacteriales bacterium
TGATCTCGGGTAAAGTTTTCTCGGTACGGCTCATTTAAGAGAGCGCAGGCTTCCGTTAGATTCGGCACGATGACATCTGCCCGAGCGCACAAATCCGTCATATATCCCGGAAAGGTAGTGTGAAATCCGGTATACAGCCTGCCGAAATCCCCCATAACCGGATCCACAAATACAGTTTTGTTTCCACCAGGCAGGCGATCCAGAAACCGGGATACGGTACCGATCTGCTTCAAGGAAGCAAGATATCCTGTGTACACAAAGTCGAACACAAGTTCTTCCTGCTCCCATGAAGCAAAGATTGCTTCCATATCATCGGACAAATCCCGTTTGTGTACGTGGGTGAAGGCGGTGTGCGCAGAAAGCACCGCGGTAGGCAGAACTGCTGCCTCTGCGCCAGCGGCGCTGATAATGGGCAGTGCCACTCCAAGGGAACACTTGCCCACGCAGGATATATCCTGCACAGTTAAAACACGTTTCATGATAATCTCCATTCTACTGCACAAAGCTTCATTATTCTATTTCTACGCAAGTATATGTAAATGTTCCAGCACGATTTTTATGCCGATGAGGATCAGGACTGCACCGCCTGTAATTTTTGCACCCCGAAGGAACCGATTCCCAAAACAGCTTCCGATGAGCACACCGGCTACCGATAAAATAAATGTGATTAGTCCGATCACCAGCACACAGCCCCATATATTGCATTCTTCTGCAATCATGGTAAAAGCCACACCCATTGCCAGTGCGTCCACGCTGGTGGCAAGGGCTGGCAAAAACATCCCTTGGGGAACCGCGCAGCTTTCCCCTTCCCGGACGGCATCCAGAATCATATTGCCGCCGATTAGGGTAAGAAGGGCAAAGGCAATCCAGTGGTCATAGGCTTCAATATATTGAAGAAACTGTGCCCCCAGAAACCAACCAATCAGGGGCATCAGCGCCTGAAATACACCGAACCACAGTCCCGCACGGCACGCGTTTCCTACAGTGATTTTTCCCATAGACAATCCTTTGCACACGGACACGGCAAAGGCATCCATCGCAAGGCTGATGGCGATAAGCAAAAGTTCTCCGATTCCCATATTTCTATCCATTCCTGTCTGTTTACTATACTATAAATGTACGAGTAAACAGGACAGAAAATGCATCATAGAACAGGAACTCTATTAGGCTCCTATGTTACTCCTCCGCTGTTCTAAGAAAACCATCCGCAAGTACAAGTCTAAAGGCTCCCTCGGCAAAGGAAACTCCCCGAAGCACCAAACCGTATAAGGCTCCCTCGGCAAAGGGCCCCCGAAGCACCAAACCTTATAAGGCTCCCTCGGCAAAGGGCCCCCCGAAGCACCAAACCTTATAAGGCTCCCTTGTGCAAAGGGAGCTCCCGCGTAGCGGGTGAGGGATTGTCCCTGCTATCGTTTTGCAAGATCTACAAATCGACAGTTAAACATAGACAATCCCTCCGTCGGCTTCGCTACGCTTGGCCGACACCTCCCTTTACACAAGGGAGGCTTTTTTGTTTGTGCTTTGCGGCTGCTGTCACAAGGGAGCCTTTTTATTCGTGCAGACTGTCATTCCTTCCTTGCTTCCACCATGTGGATGGGGAATCCCTTCGCGGTAAAATTGCGTTCATATTCCGTCATGATATTTTCCGCTGCCCGTTCACTGCTGTGCAGGTCATGGGTTACAAACGTTACTTTAAAAGGAGACTGTTCCAACATTTCCAGAGAATATGCAAACAAATCGGCATTATCCGTTTTAAACCGGAAATATCCGTCGGGACGCAGCAGATATAGATACCGCTCCAGAAAATCCGGATGAGTCAGACGCCGGCGAGCGTGTCCCTTTTTCGGCCAGGGATCGCTGAAGTTCGCATAAATGGATTCAAAAATCCCGCCTTCAAAATAATCGGTGAGCCCTCCTGCCTCCATAGGCATAAACCGCACATTTCCGCGCATATCGAGGGGAATGTCCCAAGGCGTATCCTTATATACTGTGCCGTCCGGCGCTTCCCATCCCCCTTGGGGGTGAGGTCTTCCCAGTCCCCTGTCCATGGCATATTTCTCCATGGCGATAACTGCTACATCTGCGCAGCGTTCCATGGCAAGGTAATTATAGCCTGTCTCCTGTCGGGACAGACCACGGATAAAATCTCCCTTGCCGCATCCGATTTCCAGACGCAACGGAAGTTCCTTCTCAAAGTTGAATGAAACCCGTCCCCCATTGGCGGGGGTGGATACGGTCAGTGCGGATAAAACGGAAAGTCTTTCCTTTCCCCGCGGTTTTTTTCGCATTCTCATATTGCAATGCATCCTGCTTTTTGTTAGAATAAGTACACTGGCAAATATTTTCTGTGAAATATTTGCACTGCTGGATAGAGTATATCACAAGTAGAGGAAAAAATCCAGACCAAACAGCAGATTTGGACAGGGGAGCATACCGGTCCCGTTCCCGGCATACAAATAAGAAGAGCCGCCGGATAGAATCCAGACAAAAAGGAGGGCTTTCGTTTGAATATAGATACATTTTCTTCCCAGCTGATTCAGTCACTGACAGCGCGGGGAATCGACAGGCAAACTGCATCGGAATATACGAGGACCCTCATTCGTACTCTGACGGAAGAGGATCTGCGGGAAATTGCAGGATATCGTACTGGTGATGATTTTACAGCGTTGTCTGAAAGTATGGCAAAGCTGATTCGGGAAAAAACCGTGCCGAAAGTCACTGCCCAACCGAATATGGACACAAAGGTAATTCGCACGCCGCCGCATCCCACAGATGCAGGTACGCACCGTCCACTGGGCGGGGATATGGAGCAAACCAGAACCGGTATGCCGCCGGTTCATCCAGGAAAAACCGTTCCGGTGCGGAAGGTGCCGGATGAAATGGAGCACACCAAAATCGGTGTGCCGGTGCAAGAGAAGGAGGAACATCCTCTTTGGGAGGAAGAAGTGACCCGGCAAGGATTTGTTCCCCTGACAGGCCGGAGCAAAGCAGTTTTCTGGGCATCGGTCATTTTAACGCTCCCCCTGACCGTTACCTTTAGTGCGCTGCTACTGTTTATTTTCGTTTTGTGTTTTCTGACTGTGTGCGCACTGATTGCTGCCAGCTTTCTGCTTATTGGCGGTGAAGTGGTAGCGGGAACCGCCGGTTTTTTAGTAGGCATGATATATGGGATTATTCAAATTTGCACCACCTCAGCAGGTATCGGCATTTATGAAATCGGACTTGGGATTATCTGCGCGGGCGCAGCTCTGGCGCTGGGTGTTCTGACCTATTATTTAGCTACGCGAGGACTGCCGTACATACTTCGTCAGGAACTTCTCTTCGGGCGCTATTTTCTGAGGCAGGTGAAACCCATGATCAATCGTTGGAGAGAGGGGTGCAAGTCTGAAAGATGAAAAACTACAAAACGCAAAGTCTGCTGCTTTCAGGTTTGTGGCTCACGATGAAAAGTTCCATTTCGCTGCTGACGAAACCGGCACGAATCCAGAGAAAGGTGTGGTCATAATTATGAAACGAAGATCCAAACTCTTTCTTATGGTTGCTGCTGTGCTGGTGGGTGTGGGACTGATCACCTGTCTAATCGGCGCAGGAATAAGCGGCGCCGCAGGAGATCCGCTTTTTGCTTCCTCCTTAGAAGAGGGAAAGGGATATCGGTATCCCTTTGACGGCAGTAAAATTGATAAAATCAAGTTGGATGTAGCGGATGCGAAAATTCAGATTATCGGTGGTGCAGAAGAGTCTTATATAGAAATTCTGCATTTCAATGAAAATTTATATTCCTTTTCCATGAGCAAATCCCTGATCAGCTTTAAGGAGTCTCCTGATGTTTCCTCCGTGCTCCGATTCTGGGAAAGTGGATTTACCTTCAAAGGCCTACGGTACATTTTGCGGCTGTCTCCCAAAAAAGGGGACAAGGCAATCAACGTGTACTTGACAGACGATGACTATGTGAAGTGCCTGGAAGTCAAAAGCCGGACAGGAAATATTTCCGTAGCGGATATGGAAACAGATACAGACTATATTTTCACTATGGAAAGCGGATCTGTAAAAATGGAAAATGTAACTACCGGATCCGCGCTCAGTGTTACTTCAACAGGAACGCAGCCCTGTGCCGTGGAGTTGGAGAATACAACCGCACGCCTTCTTACGCTGAATCTGACAGAGGGAGATGTGCAAACAAAAGCATTGTCTGCGTTTACAAGCAAAATTGACGTTGTACACGGCAGTATCAATTTAGACTACATCCCGCGGGGGGATCTGTTCACTATAGCAGTGAATACCAAAGGAAAACTGTCTGTAAACGAGATCGGATATATTGATAAATACCAATATACCACGAAAGTGGAAGACGACCAGCCGGGCGATGACGAGGAGGCGGAAGAAGAAACCTTGACTATTAACTGCAAGGATGCGGCAGTATATCTGTTTGCGGCAACGCTTCCGGCGGATACACAAAAGCAAAATAAATGAACATATAAAAGAAAGGCATTGAAAAAGTACATGGAATATACCTACAAGTTAAAAGGTGTCTGTGCATCAGAAGTTTCATTTGAACTGGAAGAGGACGGCACGATTAAAAACGTTCGGTTCACCGGCGGATGCAACGGCAATCTGAAAGCTGTCGGTAAACTGACAGAAGGCATGGATGCAGAAAAAGTTGCACAAATTCTCGCGGGAAACATCTGCGGGCATAAACAGACGTCCTGCGCAGACCAGTTGGCACGTTCTATTCGAGAAGCGCTTGCAGAAAAGTAAAGGCTTCGCGCAGCACAACTTTATAAGGCTCCCTTATGCTGGAGGTCGCGCAGCGAATTCCTAAGGCATGTCGCGAAGCGAAAACAATAAAAGGGTCCTCAGCAAAGGAAGCTGTCGCGAAGCAAGTACCCATGTTAAAAGGCCCCCTTGTGCAAAGGGGGCTCCCGCGCAGCGGGTGAGGGATTGTCCTGCTGTCATTTTGCAGGAACAGCATATCGGCAATACATGCAAACAATCCCCCCGGGTTTTGCTGCGCAAAACCTAATAGAAAATAGAAAAGGCTCCCCCCAGTAAAGGGAGCTGTCGCCAAGCGAAGCGACAGCGACTGAGGGATTGTTCTGCTATCCTTTTGAAGGATCTATAAATCGGCAGTTTAACATAGACAATCCCCCCGACTCGCTTACAGCGAGCCACCCCCCTT
>CATLAS010000091.1 GCA_949878535.1 uncultured Eubacteriales bacterium
CAGACAGACAGACAGACAGACAGACAGACAGACAGACAGACAGACAGACAGACAGACAGACAGGGGTAACTCTGTTCTTTTTGTGTTGTCATCACTTACATCAATTTTTCATACTGTCCTCATATGCTTGCTAAAGCGTGTCAAATGCTGCAGATCTTTTGTCTGCAGCATTTGGCACGCTTTTTTGAATTTTCATAAGAACCGCATCGGCGGTTCTCGAGTGTTAGGAGAAATTAAATAATGAAGATGAAACACAGAATAATGAGCCTGCTTCTCTGTGTACTTATTCTATATTTCTCTTTTTCAGAAATTGCTTTTGCCGGAAATGTGCAGGAAAATACATGTACCCATAAACATACGGATGCATGTTATGCACAAGTGACAGCATGCCTGTATGGGGCGAACAGCGCCAACAGCGCACATGGAGAAGACGGAGCAGATACAACAGATGCGGAAGAAACAAAGCAGGAACACATTTGCAGCGAAGAAAGCGGCTGCATCACGCGGGTTTTGCTTTGTCCTCATGTACACGACAAGTATTGCGGTTATTATGGAACGCCAGAGCCTGTGCCGATTTTGTCATGGGAATGGATAGATGAAGAGGAATACCTTATACAGGATGAAAATACAGGCGAGTGGGGACTGGGGCTCCCCGGTGCTAACGAGGATAATCCGGTAACAGCGGAGGTGCTGGCAGAATTGCTGCCCTCGGAAATCACTGCAGCGTTTTCCGATGAAACCACAAAAACATTGCCTATCGAATGGGATTATGCGTCCCTTCCGAAAGACGGGGCATATGAAGGAACCTACACTCTGACAGCGGCGCTGCCAGAGGAATATACCTTGGATGCGGATGCGTCGGAATTGACAGTGTTGCTGGATCTTGGCGGCAGCGAGACGATGGCGGTCAGTCAGGATGTACTAAAAAAACATATTGTAACGGAGGGAATTGTAAACCCGCCTGACGCTACGATAAATTTGTTTGACTATGCGTTAGAAGATACTGTTGACAATCCCACCACAGGGCAGGATATATTTAGCAGCAGCCGCAAGAATTGCGGTCACTATCGTAAACTGGATTATGTTTTTGCGACCCAATGGGGAGTTTCTGATAAGCTTCAAAAATATGTTGGTTCTGGTAGCAATGGCTGGAATGTAGGGATCAATAAAGATCATTTTCTCCTTTTTGGAGATGCGCAGATTGTGCATGCCGGATTGTGGAACCGGGGTGGAGGTTCTACCAGTCCATACGGAAAACTTTTTGCCGGGATGCAGGGCATAGTTAGTAACAATTTGACAGATGGATATCCTACTATCAATGCTGGAAATGCGCGAAAAAAACTGGACGAGCCCAAAAATCCGGATGGCACTGCTCAAACGTGGACATATTCGAAGGTATACAACGGTAATAAATACACAAGTACATACGAAAAATGGATGTGGGTCACGGATGCGCTGCTTGCCGGAGACTGTCAGGGGGCAATTAAGTATCCTACTAATCCTACTGCGGAGGCTAATCTTCTGGCTAAGGCAAAGGTTCAGAACCTCAGTGAAACAATTATAAAAAACTGGGAAACTACAACCGGTAAAACATTTGGGACCGGTACAGGGCAGTCTACTGAGTCTTTAGAATATCTATTCAAACCTGGGAATGACAATGCCTATAAAAAAAGCTATGAAAATGTTACCGGACTTTTCCAGATGGACGATAATGGGTATTATTACTACAGCATGCGGAACAATTTCGCAGAATTAACTACAGATGCGGATGGCAATAACAAATTTGTTCTGTATGATGCACCGGCAACATTGACTTCGGACAACAGTGGAAATGTTGGAAACTTTTTGCCCTTTAATAACGGAACCGAGGTTTTCACTGGGGAGAGCGGCGGCAAACTTCAAAGTCAGGAGTCGTGCAGTAAAGGCGGTATCAACCACTATTTTGGTTTGACATTGGATTTGGATTTTCGTCAGCCTGTAAATGGACAAATCAACAGTCACAATCAGGCGCAGGATATGATATTCGAATTTACAGGAGACGATGACGTTTGGATTTATGTTGACGATACGCTGGTGCTTGATCTTGGTGGCGTTCACTCGGAAATTTACGGAACTATCAATTTTGCAACCGGTGAAGTTTATATCGGACAGGCATATAATCAAGACGGAGCTTATGCCGGGATTCCTAAGGTTCCGAAAGAATCTGATCGAAACAAGATAAGTACCACTTTAAAAGAACTGTTCGAAGAAGCGGGAACTGCTAAAAAAATTAAATGGCAGGGAGATACCTTTGCTTCCAATACAGAGCATACTCTGAAAATGTTTTATCTGGAACGTGGAAACTACGACTCCAGTATGACTCTTCGCTTCAACCTCACGTCCAAGCTGTTCCAGCGGATCAAAAAAGTGGATCAGGATGGAAAGCCGCTGAAAGATGTTGAATTTCAGTTGTATGCGGCGCGGCCAGTGGCAGGCACAGAGAATGAGTATACGTCAATCGGCGATGTGCTTACCACACTCAAAACGGGAGCCGACGGATCGGCGCAGTTTATAGAAAAGAATTCAATAACAACAAGCAATCCGGATGGAGATCCGTTCAACTTTGCCGACCGGTATACAAACGGGACGCAGTATTACATACTGCATGAAAGTGTCACGCCGGATGGCTATCGGGAACTTCCAAAAGATATTGTTTTGAAGTATGAACCGGAAACTGCGATGCTTGTGGTAGAAAATCCGTGGGTTACAGGCGCGTATGCCAGCTTTACCTCTACTGTCACTGGAAATAAAAATATTACATACGGCAAATTGAATACAGATACCTGCGATATTGAATCTGACGGGAATAATCTGGGCGCTACCATGACAATCAACGGCCTCGTTGCTGCGGTACCTATGTTGTTTGAAAAGTCAACAAACACGTGGAAGGCGCTTTACGGCAGCAACGTTGCAGGATTCAGCGCAGTTAAACCGGAGCAACGGACAGAAGCTGAATGGCGCAAGGCGGTTTTGACCGCGCTCTTATATCAGTGCTCTGACACGGACGATAATACGCCTTCATGGTATTTGCAGTGGGTTCAGGACAATAATCGCTTTGAAGGGACGCTGTCTGACTTGCCGGGCAGAGCAGACCGATACCGACTGAACAACGCAGCCGGCGATATGAAAATGGTTTACATGATTATCAGCCCTGATGCGCTGCGCGCGTTGGGTATCGGCACGGCAGCAGGTACAGGTGCAGTAAAGTATGAACAGCTTGGAGACTATGTTAATAGGTTGATGACCGAGCAAAAATTGACCCGTGACGAAGCTGTGGCTGCTGCGAGAGATAAAATTCTGGAAATTGACAGTAATGGTTTCCGATTTTTGAATACGGATCAGTTCAGCAGAAACTTCCGGTCTTTGATTTATATTCCGAATGAGCAGCGTGAGCTGCGAGTGTGGAAGGTAGGCGATGACGGACAGGGTGTAAACGGTGCAAAATTTACGCTTTATAGGGATTCCGCATGTACTGATCCAGCTGCTTCCGGTGTTACGGGAACGGTGGGTGATAGAGACGGTGTTCTGATCTTTACTCCTTCACCGGAAAAGGAAAACGATACTACTGCAAAGCCGGGTTATGCGGAGATTCATTGGGTGGCGAATCAGCACGGTACTTACTATATGAAAGAAACACAGGCGCCAGCAGGATATACAGTAAATGAAACGGTCATTCCTGTGCATGTAGGTACATACTCCATTTATGCAGATGCGGGAAGGCCGGATAATGGTGTAACCGTAATGGCGGGTGTTGGTAAGCTGGTGCAGACAATGAAAAAGTATGCAGCAGACAATGAAGTGAATATTACCCTGCGTGATATCACCGCTACTGCGCAGACTCAAGCAACCGGAGCTTTTGATCCGAATGGTTGGACGCCTGTGAAGCTGGACGGAACGCAAGAGGATCGCAGCATGAATCTGCACTATGGATTAAATGCTTTAGTGAACTATGGACTGCATGACGAGGACGGCGGAAAAACGCTGTATCCGTACTTTGTAACCGACACAGGCTTCATTACTGCCAGAGTAAAGCAGAACTACAGTGCACTGGTGAATGATGCAAACAATAAGTATGGAGGCGAAAATGCCAGTTACAGCGCAAATAAAACGCCTTTGGGTGATACGGATATAACCAGTTTGTACAGTCTGCTCAATGTTGTGGTTATAACCGACCAGAAAACTTCGGAGAGCGAACCCAAAACCGGCGGGTTGACAATTAGTAAAACCATAATTGGTGAAATTGAATCTGGGGATGAGTATTTCCGAAACTTTAATTTTAAACTGGAACTTACCAACGCAGATGGAACTCCGTTTGACGCAAATGCAAAATTTTATTTTTACGGTACGGATAAGTCTGGATACATCAGCAGCGGTGGGGACATCCTGCTGCACCATGATGAAAGCATGACGATTCTGGGTTTACCGGAGGGCACGCGCTACAAAGTAACAGAAACGCTCAACGCGGAAGATGGATACACCTCCATCGGCGGAACGGTTCGGGAAGGAATCATACATGCAGCACAGGAAGGGCGTCCACCTGCCGCAGCTGAATTTGTCAATGCTCGGGGAAAGAATGTTCCCTTTACGTTTACGAAAGTGTCTATGGATAATATCAATATACCGCTTTCCGGTGCACGGTTTAGCCTGTATTGGTGGAGCGGGGATGGGGATCCTGACACAGTATTGATACCTCTAACTGGTGCGCCTGTGAACAGTGGTTGGACGCCGGTTGGAACGGCTATAAGCGATGCAAACGGACTGGTAGATTTCGGCTCCCTTGCCGAGGGAACCTATCGGCTTATTGAAACGGCTGCGCCGGACGGATATATTTTGCCTCAGGCACAGTGGCAGATTTCGGTGATTGTCGAAAATGGTTCAATGGTGATTGAAAAGGTGAGCACGGTTGGGGTTGTCGATGATAAGAAACCGCCTGCCTTTGCGGTGGAGACAACAACAGTCGATGGCGTGACGACTTACACCTATAAGCTTCCGAATATGTCTGATGTGACGCTGCCCTTTACCGGCGGCAGGCCAACTTACCGCTATATGTTATT
>CATLAS010000092.1 GCA_949878535.1 uncultured Eubacteriales bacterium
TGACAATTGATCCGGAAAAAAAGGATGTACGTGTCTACGAATTTAAAGACATTGTAGAAACGGTGGAGGATCCCGCAACGCAGATTTCTGTGGAGGATGCAAAAAATATCAGCAGACGTTACACCCTGGGTGGCGTTGTAGAGCGGGAAGTGAAGACCAAGAATTTCGGCAGACTCAGCGCGCAGACGGCAAAGCAGGTTATCATTCAGGGAATCCGTGAAGCAGAACGCAGCAGCATGCTGCGGGAGTACGAGAAGAAGCGTGAGGAAGTCATCAGCGCAGTGGTCACCAAAGCTGCGGATGCCAGCGGAGATATTGTAATTGATACCGGAACCAGCGAGGCAGTGTTGGTGCAGGGCGAGCAGATTCCCGGGGAGACTTTTGCAGTGGGCGATCGGATCAAGGTGTTCGTTACCGAGGTGCGCCGGGACAGTCAGTCCGGGCCTATGGTTACCCTTTCCAGAACTCATCCGAACCTTGTAAAACGTCTGTTTGAAATGGAGATTCCTGAGATTCAGGATGGCGTAGTTATTATTGAAGGTGTATCCAGAGAAGCCGGCAGCCGTTCGAAATTGGCGGTGTATTCCAGAGATGCGGATGTGGATCCGGTAGGTGCATGTATTGGTGAACGAGGCCGCAGAATCGGTGAAATCGTAGAAGAACTGCGCGGTGAAAAAATTGATGTAATCGAATATTCCGAGAAGCCGGAAGAATATATCGCAGCGGCACTGTCCCCTGCGGAGGTATTGGATGTGGAACTGGACGGCGAGCGCAGTGCTGTTGTTACCGTTGCAAATGAACAGCTTTCTCTTGCAATTGGAAAAGAAGGACAGAACGCGCGTCTGGCGGCAAAACTGACCGGCTATAAAATCGATATCAAAGGAAGATAAAAACTGCTCCGGCAGCTGCCTTCCTTTTTGAGAGGGTATATATGAGCAATGGAAAAAAAGGACAAAAGCCCAGAAAGGTGCCTCTGCGCCGCTGTCTTGGCTGCGGTGAATCCTTTCCCAAAAAGGATTTGATGCGGGTGGTGCGCAGCCCCGAAGGGGAAGTGGCATTGGACTTTACCGGGAAAATGAGCGGTAGAGGCGCATATGTGTGCAAACGCTCCGCCTGCTTCCAGAAGGCAAGAAAAGCAAAGCGATTCCAGAATAATCTGGAAATCAATATTTCCGAAGAAGTGCTGGATGCACTGGCACAGGAAATCCGCCTTTTTGAAGAAGAGAATGCGGATCAGTGATGCAGAGTAAACTACTGAAATATATAGGCTTTGCCAGTGCCGCCAGAGCACTGGTGTTGGGAACGGATCTTGTTCTTACATCTATTCGCAAGCGGCAGGCGAGAATTGTGATTCTTGCCGCAGATCCCTCTGCCCGTACTGCAAAGCAGATACAGGATAAAAGCAAATATTATAATATACCGCTTCTTCATACCGGATACACGATGGAGGAGTTGGCGCAGGCAGTGGGAAAATCCGCACCTGTTGCAGCTATAGCTGTGACGGACGCCGGCTTTGCAGCGGCAATAAAAGACCTCGAAACAAAGAATCAGTAAATCCGGTCTGGGTGACAGACTATAATACATGTAAGCAGCAAAAATCTGACAGGAAAGGATTCCCCGAAGGGGAAAAGGTAGAAAAATATGGCACAAGCCCCAATGTTCCGTATTAACCAGCTTGCAAAGGACTTTGATATCAAAAGCAAGGACCTTATTACAGCGTTGGAGGAGGAAGGAATCACTGGCAAAAAATCCATGGCAAATTTGGAGCCGGAGGAATTCAATCTCTTTTTGGATACGCTCACAAAAGAAAACCAGATTGCAGATATTGAAGGATATCTGCATGGAAAAACGCACATTCCTTCTGTCAGAATGAGCAAAGCCGCACAGCTTGCTGCTGAAAAGAGAAAAGCGGAAGAAGAAGCAGCAAAACGCGCAGCAGAGGAAGCGAAGAGGGAAGCGGAAGCCAAAGCAGCCGCAGAACAGGCGGAACGGGAAAAGGCAGAAGCAATTGCAAGAGAAAAGGCAAAAGACGCTGCTCTATTGAAGGCTGCGGCAGCAGCCCGGGCACGCGCTGAGGAAGAGGCGGCTCAAAAGGCCCGCCGTGAAGCTGCGGCAGCACAGAAGCAGCAGGCAGCGGCACAGGCGAAGGCTGCACCCGTGGCAAAACCGCAGCAGCCGAATCCACGACAGGAAGCAGCACCGAAGTCGGGTCAGAAGCGCGGTGCACAAAATGTCAGCCAAAAGATTCAGCAAACACTGCAGCAGCGGCAGGAAGCGGCGGCTATGGGGCAGAGCCGTGACTTTACGCCGGATCAGACTACCATGTCTAAGCAAAAAGTAAAGCAGTCGGCTCCTGCAAATGAGCGCAAGAGAACTGGCACTACCCGTGTGGTGGATACCCGTTCCGTTTCTGTAAACCTTTCAAAATATGATGAACGTCTGGAAAAATTTGCACCGGAATCCAACCGGGATCAGCTTGCTGCAGGCAAGCAGAAGCTGAAGAAGCAAAACACCCGGGACGTACGTTCTGCGAAAAATAGAAATAAAGAAAGCGCCGCAATGGAAAAACTGCGCCGCAAAGCGGCTATGGAAGCGAAAAAGCAACCACTCAAAATCACCGTTCCCGATGAAATTTCTGTGGGTGAACTTGCTTCCAGACTAAAAGTAACCGCTGCGGAAGTTGTAAAACGTCTGATGATGATGGGCAGCATTGTTACCGTCAATCAGATCATCGACTTTGATACAGCGTTTTTGGTTGCAGAAGAACTGGGCGCACAGGTCACCAAAGAGGTGGTTGTTACCATTGAAGAAAAATTGTTCAACGAGGAAGAGGACGATACCGGTGATCTGGTAGAACGCGCGCCTGTCGTTTGCGTTATGGGTCACGTTGACCACGGCAAAACCTCACTTCTGGATGCGATCCGCCATACCAGTGTCACAAGCGGAGAAGCCGGCGGCATTACCCAGCATATCGGTGCTTATAGAGTGAGCATCAATGATAAAGAAATCACCTTCCTGGATACGCCTGGTCACGAAGCGTTTACTGCAATGCGTGCCCGCGGCGCACAGGCAACGGATATCGCGATTTTGGTGGTTGCAGCAGACGACGGCATCATGCCCCAGACTGTGGAAGCAATCAACCATGCCCAAGCAGCCGGTGTCGAAATTATCGTTGCGATCAATAAAATGGATAAGCCGGGTGCCAATCCGGACGCGGTAAAATCTGCACTTACCAACTACAACCTTGTGCCGGAAGAATGGGGCGGCGATGTCATGTGCGTTCCAGTTTCCGCGCTGACTGGAGATGGTATCCAGGATCTGCTGGAAAATATTCTTCTCATTGCAGAAGTGAAGGAATACAAGGCAAATCCGGCGCGTCGCGCGAAAGGTATCGTAATTGAAGCACAGCTGGATAAGGGGCGCGGTCCCGTTGCAACCGTTCTGGTGCAAAACGGTACATTGCATGCTGGAGATATAGTAATTGCCGGTACTTCCGTTGGACGTGTACGTGCAATGACCAATGATAAGGGACAAACGCTGAAAGAAGCCGGCCCTTCTGTTCCTGTAGAAATTATCGGTCTTGCAGAGGTTCCCCTTGCAGGTGACGAATTTAATGCAGTAGAAGATGAACGCATGGCAAGAACGCTGGCAGATCAGCGGCGTACAAAAGCCAAGGAAGAAGAGTTCCGAATCAATGCCAAGGTGAATCTGGACGACTTGTTTGCACAGATCAAGGAAGGTGTGCAGGAACTCAACATTATTGTGAAAGCGGACGTGGGCGGTTCTGCCGAGGCTGTTAAGCAGTCTCTGGAGAAAATCTCCAACGAAGAAGTGCGCGTGCGTGTGATTCACTCTGCAGTTGGCGGTATTACGGAAAGTGATGTAATGCTGGCGGCTGCATCCAACGCAATTATTGTTGGCTTTAACGTTCGTCCTGATCGTGGTGCAATTGATTCTGCCCAGCGGCAGAAGGTAGATATCCGCACATATCGGATCATTTACGAATGTATTGAGGAAATAACCGCTGCTACAAAGGGTATGCTTGCACCGGAATTTGTGGAAAAGGTGATCGGCCAGGCGCAGGTTCGTCAGACAATCCGTGTGCCCAATGTGGGTATTATTGCCGGATCCTATGTACAGGACGGTATGATTGCCCGCAATGCGCAGATCCGCGTAGTGCGTGACGGCATTGTTGTTGCAGAGGATAAGATTTCATCTTTGCGCCGGTTTAAGGATGACGCAAAAGAAGTGCAGCAGGGATATGAATGCGGTATCGGTTTGGAGAAATTCAACGATATCAAAGAAGGCGATATTCTGGAAGCATTTATTATGGAAGAAGTGGCTCGCTAAGGGCCTGCTGAAAAGGTCCGGGAAGGCGGTATGCCTGCCCGGACTTGTTTTTCTTTTATATGAAGGGGAGGAAAATAAAAATTATGGAAAAGATGGTTCGAAAAGCTGTACCGGAAGATACGGATGCACTTCTGTCGTTGCTTTTGCATGTTGCAGACTGTCACAGCAGCAAACGGAGCGATTTGTTCTGCTCCGGCAGAGGTGCGTATACCCGTGACGAATTGCTCCGTTTTATGGAAACTGGCGATATGCAGATTTTTGTATCTGCGGATGAATCGGGAAAAGTGACGGGGTTGCTTATGTGCAGGATTCGGGAAACTGTAAATCAAAAGGTTTTGCAGAACGCGCGCGCTTTGTGGGTTGAAGATATGTCAGTAGATCCGGCCGCTCAAAAAGAGGGATATGGAAGGATGCTGCTGGATTATGCAAAGAAATACGGGCGCGAACAGGGATGTGTGCGGCTGGAACTGAATGTGTGGGCGTTCAACGAAAACGCGCATGCGTTTTATCTCCATGAAGGAATGCGGGAACAGCGGCATATTATGGAGTTTGATTTGTTGGAGTAAAGAAAAAAGTCTTGCCATCGGCAAGACTTTTACTATAGGTTCTGCTAGTAAAGGGAGATACAGCAATTTTCAGAGCGGCTCCCATGTGTGAGGATCCATTGCGTAGCTCCATAAGGAGGCGTCGCACCGCCAAATTTTTAAGGCTCCCTTGTGTAAAGGGAGCTGTCACAGCTT
>CATLAS010000093.1 GCA_949878535.1 uncultured Eubacteriales bacterium
CAGCGGTGCGGAAATTCACAAAAACGGCGCAAATGCAGTGCGTTTGATGGCGCGGCTTTTGCATATGACGATTGGGGAGAGCAATTATTCCATTCGGTCAATTCAAGGGGGAGATAAAGACAATGTAATCCCTGACAGATGCACGGCTGAAATTATCGGTGAGGGAGATTTTGCAGATGCTTTTGCCCGACTGGGGCAGGAGTACCGGGACCGGGAACCAAGCATGCAACTTACCACGGAGAAACTGGGCATACAGGAGGCGAAAGTTCTGACGGATGAGAGCAGAACGGCTGTGCTGCAATTTTTGATGCAGTCTCCCTGCGGTGTGCTGACTATGCATCCAGATATTGCCGGACTGGTGGGAACATCTGCAAATTTAGCTGCTGTAAATACAAAAGACAATGAAATTTGCGGCACGATTTCTGTACGCAGTGAAACTGCTGAAATGCGGGATACAGTGTGCGGGCAAATCAACGGTTTGCTTGCTGGAATCGGCGGGAGCGAGCGCCGCGATGGGGCATATCCCGGTTGGATATTTAGCAGAGCGTCACAGCTCAGACAGGTTATGACGGAGACCTGGCAAGAGATGTTTGGTGTGGCGCCGAAGGTGGAAGTCATTCATGCTGGACTGGAATGTGGTGTGCTGGAAAGCAAGCTGCCAGGATTGGATATTATATCCTTTGGCCCGAAGATCACAGGCATTCATACCGTTTCAGAAAGACTGGATGTGGAATCTGTATGTAAAAATTATCGCTTTTTGTTGGAAGTGTTAAATCGACTTGGAAGGAAGACCCATGCTTAAACAAATTTTATCGGAAAAAGAATTTTTTATTTTTGATATGGATGGTACAATTACAGATACGGAGCCTCTGCATTTTGCGGCATATCAGCGGACGCTGCAGGATTTTTTTCCGGATCTGCTGCTGACAGAGGAAGAATTCCTTACCTGTTATGTAGGACATCCGGAAACGGAGATTTATGCATTGCTGAAACAGGCGCATAACATTTCTTTTGCAAATGATGCATTTTTTGAGCGGCGTATCGAACATTTGTTCCGTCTTGTGCGTGAAACGCATCTTACCACTACGCCGTTTTACCGGCAGATTTGCAGTATGTTTCCGGATAAAAAGCGGATTATGCTCACTAGTCAGCGACCAGAGGTGCTGAAACGGTTTCGGCATGAGGTTGATTTTGGGGGATATCTATCCCAGTACATATCTGTGGCTGATACACCTGGCGGGAAGAAGGTGCGGCTGAAAAATCCGATGGAGTATTTCGGATATGTGCCAGAGCAAATCGTGATATTTGAGGATTATGCGCCGACGCTGTCCTGTGCGCGGAATAATGGAATATATGCTGTGGGCGTTTGCCACCGATTCAATCGTTTGGAGGATGGGTGCTGCGACGCGAAAATTGATATACGGACAGAAATAGAATAATACATATGAAAAGCAGACAGGGATTTACACTGCCTGCTTTTTGTTTTTGGCAGACTTTCAGCAAGAAAAACTATCCAATGAAAAGGCCCCCTTGTGCGCAAGGGGGCCATTTAAGTTTGGTGCTGCGTGGGAGCTCCCTTTACTGTGGAGAGTCTTTTTTGCTGATAGCTATAAATGAAACAAATAGGACAGGGGGCGACCGGGATGGGAGGTAAGATAGGAGCACCCGAGAAGGGGAAGGAAGGAGAAAGAAATGAAAGAGGAAGAACTGAAATTAGAGGAAAAAGCGGCGGCTCCGTTATGGGAGGAAGTCGAAAAAAGACAAGCGAACAGGAAAGTATATACGCGGGACGGCGTGGAAAAAGAAGAGGTGTTCTATGCAAATGCTGTGCATGCAGCTGCAGAGGAACAAATCTGTCAGGAAGAAGATGGCAGATATTATCGCTTCGGCAGCAGCGGATTCCATGCACGGTTCAATAGAGAGAAAAGCAGCGGCGAGTTATTCCGTGTAGAAAAAGACGGATGTTGTCTTACCGTGTCCGCCCTGGAAAGAGGACGCAGAAGAACGGATCTGTCGGAACCAAAACTGGTGCAGGAGAATAAAGGCGAGTATCTTGTGTATGAACAGGTGTCCCATGGAACAGATTATCGGTATACTGCAGACAGCAGCCGTGTAAAGGAAGATATTGTAATTCGTGAAAAAGCGGCTGGTTATCGTTACGGTTTTCTTCTGGAAAGCAGCGGTTTGGAAATGAGCAGTCAGGAAGAAGAACGCAGGCTGATTTTCCGCAGTCTGGAAAGTGGAGAGGAAGTATTTATGATTCCTGCACCTTTCATGACGGATGCGGCGGGTGAATACAGTGAAAAAGTAAACTATGAAGTGCGTACAGTAGATGCGAACAAAACTGTGCTGACCATTATTGCAGACAGCGATTGGATCAATGCGCAGGAAAGAGTGCTCCCTGTAACCGTAGACCCGCAAATTATGCTGGCGGGAAGCAGTGGAATGAGCACATACCAGTGGACGGAGGGAAGCATGTCTGCTACGGGAGCAGTCATCTCAGTGGGAACGAAGCACAATGTACATTACTGTTTTGACAATCGTATGTATATAAAACTGTCAATGCCCCAGCTTCCGAAAAATGCCCGGATCAAAAAGGCAACGTTGGATTTGTGTCAGCGGGAACGTGTTGGCAGTAACCTGCGGCTTTGTTTGTATCAGGTTACAGATGAAATCAATGCAGGAAACTGCACGCCGGCAGTAAAGGAAGCAATGTTGGATTATGTGGAGACGACTGCCAGCGCCAATGCGAACCACTCGTTTGATATTACTGCAGCTTTTGACAGCATGCTGCATGGAGAGACCCCGTATGCCAATCTGATGCTGCGTGCAGAACAGGAAAAAATGGCAAGCCCTTGCTATGCAGACATATTTGGAACCTCTGCGGCTAAGGCTCCCAAGGTGACAGTAACATATGAAAACGGATACGATGCAAACCGCGCTGCAAGCACCACCCATGACTTGGGTACGTTCGGCAGAGCTTCTTTGGAACTGCAAAGTGGTATTCTGTCTGTAGAATCGGAGGATATGGCGTGGCAGGGAAACCGGATGCCTGTATCTATCCGCCATATGTTTACCAACGCACTGGCAGGGCAGCAGTACACACAAAATGCAGATATAGATCTGCATACTGCAGATTTTCATGCTATGCATAGTGGATATGGCTGGAAGCTGAATTACATGCAGAGCATGATGCCGAAACTATTTATGCATGATGGGACACAGCGCAGCGGATATGTATATACCGATGAAGCAGGCGCACAGATTTATCTTCTGGAAAGTACCGAGGAATACTTTAAAAAGAATTATGTAACAGAGGCTGGAGCAACTGAAGAATATTATCTGTATGAAGATTTGAACGACCTGGGTTATCTATACGATCCCCACAAGAGGGAACTGTATCATTGTGCAGATACTTACAGCTTTGATGATGCAGGCAGATTGACGGAAATTCGGGATCAGAACGACAATACTGTGCAGATCGTATATACAGGCGGAAAACTGACATCGATTGTTGATGGAGCAGGTCGAACGTTTGAGCTGAACTATAACAGTGGTGGAAAGCTGACATCCATTACCGCGCCTGACGCTTCTGTTGTATCCTATACATACACGGGAGAAAATCTGACCGGTATTACCGCCAGAGACGAGTCTCATACCGTATTGGGATATACAAACAATTTGCTGACATCGGCGACTTTGTATCAGTCAAAGGAAGATACTGCCTATGAATATCGGGTGGAATATGTGTACGACAGTGCAGGCCGAGTGCAGCAGATTAAAGAACTTGGCACAGGCGGAGTAAGCGGACAGAGCGCCTCCTATACATACAATATGGCTTCCCGTACAACAAAGGTACAAAATACAATTGACGAGGGAGAACAAACACTTCCGATCACTACAGTATATACCTTTGACCGAGACGGAGTCGTGCTGGGCAGTTATGCATATACAGATGCAGGAGAGAAAATACAGGTAACGCCCGCAGATACAGGAATCAATCCGTATGTGAACGGAGTAAGTTACAGCAGCGGCACAGGCAATTTGCTGACAAATCACAATTTCCAGACACTTACCGGATGGAGCAAGGTCAGCGGGGAGTGCGGCAATTTGCTGGCGGGCGCATATACAGTCATGCCTGCAGACGCACTGTACGGCAGCAGCATGCTGCGTATGATCGAGAGAAAAAGTGATGCAGGCAGGGACGGTGTATATCAGCTTACCAATCTGTTGGAATCCGGCGAATATACCTTTTCTGCATATGTCCGTTTGCTTGCGGATGTTGAAAGAGCGCAGGGAACAGGCGGCGTATTCCTTCGGGTGACAGATACGGCTGACAACGTGCTTGCCGAGGGAGAACGACTTCTCAAAAAAAGTGAGGACTATGTTCGCTTGGTATTGCCGTTCACATTGCAGACAGCCCAGTCGGTGAAGGTGTGGATTTGTGTAGAGGGGAAAACGGAACTGTATGCGGATGCAGCGCAGCTTGAGAAGAACGCATTCGCCTCCCCGTATAACCTGCTTCAGAACGGGAATTTCTTCCGTGGAAAAGAATACTGGGATGTTTCTTCCTATGGAACCGTTAGCTCTGACGACTCCTTTAATGGAAAGAATAGTCTTGCCCTGCAGGGCGGACTTGCAGTAGCGCGGTCCGCATCTCAAAGCGTAAACGTGCGTACCTTTACGAATGTACGAGAAAGCTTCACATTAAGCGGCTGGGGTAAAGCAGCTGCAGTCCCTGCAAAAGATCGAGAAAACGGCAAAACTTCCCAGTTCCGATTGACAGCGAAAATCGTATACACAGACAATACTACGGAACAGCATCACGCAAACTTCTCTCCCGATACCGACGAATGGCAGTACAGCTTTGTGCGGTTTGCAAAGTCTAAGTACAAGGCGATCAAAAATCTGGAGGTGTCCTGCGAATATGCCTACAATGCGGGAATAGCCCAGTTTGACTGTATCCAGCTTGTTCGGGATAATTATGAAAGCGGGCTGACAAAGTATGCCTTCCCGGCAGAATATGATGTGGAGAAAACAGAACAACTCAGCCCGGAAACGAAAAAGGATACCGCGCCTGCCTTT
>CATLAS010000094.1 GCA_949878535.1 uncultured Eubacteriales bacterium
AGTCCGGAACCAATTACGCAAAGACGTCCGGTAACAGCAGCCGTACCGGTGCGGACATCCGCTTCTCCAGGGGTATAATCAAAGTGGAACCAGCCCTCATCCCCCGGTACAATTCCTTTCGCACGCAATACCATGCCAAACCGGCTTTCGTTGGAAAGATCGTTCAAAATTTTTTCAAGTTTTTCACGGGAATAATGTGCTGCAGTCTCTTTTCCCCAGCTTACAAACACCTCGTCCGCATGGTGGTGATGCCCGTCTCCATGATCGTGTCCACATCCGCAGGTGCACTCTTCCCCATGGTGATGGTGATGATGTTCATGCGCATCATGATCGTGCCCGCAGCAGCATTCTTCACCGTGGTGATGGTGTTCGTGCCCATCGTGATCATGGTGGTGATGGTGATGTCCGTGGGAACCTTTGCAATGCGGACACACCTCCTCTGCCTCCAGCAAAGGAGCTTGCAGCTGCTCCATCGCCTCCAGAATCTGTTTGCCGGTAAGCTGTGCCCATGGAGTGGTAACGATCAGTGCATCCTGGTTTTTCTCTTTCAGGAGAGAAAGGCAATCGTTGATTTTTCCCTCCGCCATATCGTCCGTATGGCTAAGAACAATCGTTTTTGCATGAATAATCTGGTCGTTGAAAAATTCGCCGAAATTTTTCATATACATTTTACACTTTTTCGCATCTACAACAGTAGTGCATCCACTGAGTACCAGCCCCTGATCGGAAACGCCCTCCACAGCACGGATTACATCGGACAGCTTGCCCACCCCGGAAGGTTCAATCAAAATCCGATCCGGCGCATAATCTTTATATACCTGCATCAAGGCGGTACTGAAATCTCCCACTAGTGAGCAACAGATGCAGCCTGCATTCATCTCACGTACCTGGACCCCGGCTTCCTGCAAAAATCCGCCGTCGATGCTGATATCGCCGAATTCGTTTTCAATAATCACCAGTTTTTCCCCAACATACGCTTCGGCAATCAGTTTTTTGATCAGTGTGGTTTTTCCCGCACCGAGAAATCCGGAAAAAAGATCTATTTTCGTCATTGTAAAACCTCCCAACCTGCTGCTACTGTTCGAGCATACAGGATTACCTTCATATCTGTACAGCTTTTCACTGCACCATAATAGATATTGTATCACTTTCTACCGGACAATGCAAGATGCCCGATAATTTTAATGATACTACTGCAATAAGCTTTCCCCCAGTAGAAAGAGATAACATATCGTTAGATTTCACCAAATTCCATATGCCTCCCTTGTGCAAAGGGAGGTGGCACAGCCAAGCGCAGCGATTGTGACGGAGGGATTGTCTAAACAATGCTGCCGATTTATAAATACTACAAAATGATCGTATTACAATCCCCCACCCGCTACGCGGGAGCCCCCTTTGCACAAGGGGGCCTTTTGAGGAGGGTGCGCAACCCGGAGAGATTGTCCACTCACAGAAGCGCTCATAAAGCACAAAAAACCTACAGGTTACCCTGTAGGTTTTTGATTTACTTACTCAGCATCTTCAGCTGCATCAGCATAGCTTTGCGGATTGTCTGTAGAATACACAACTGCGCTTTCTTCCAGATCTGCTGCATCGCCCTGCTCCTCAGCTTCCTTCTTGTCCTCAATCAAAGCACGCATGGAAAGACTGATCTTCCGGTTCTCATCGTCGATGGCAATTACCTTTGCATCCACGATATCGCCAACCTTCAGCACCTCTGCGGGTGTTTCAATCTTGTGGTCGGCAATCTGGCTGATGTGAATCAGTCCGTCTGCACCGGGAACCACTTCTGCAAATGCACCAAAGGGCATGAGAGAAACGATCTTAACGCTTGCAGTGTCGCCAACGCTGTATTTCTGATTGAAGATGAACCAAGGATCGGTATCCTCTGTCTTATATCCAAGGGAAATTCTTCCCTTTTCCCGATCCAGTCCCTTTACATAAACCTTGATCATTTCACCCTGGGAAACAACCTCGGAGGGATGACGGATCCGTCTCCAAGACAGCTCGCTGGTATGTACCATACCGTCAACACCGCCCAAATCTACAAATGCACCATAGCTCGTCAAACTCTTTACAGGACCTTCGTAAATCTGACCGATTTCAACCTGATTCCAGAAAGCCTCTTCGCGGGCACGTCTTTCTTCAGCAAGGACTGCACGAATGGACGCAAACGCACGCTTTCTGTCTTCTTTGATTTCAATGATTTTTACCTTCTGCATGGTTCCAACCAGAGCCTGCAGTGCATCCGGACCTGCATTCTTAGGAACGCCGGACAGAGATGCGGGGATGAACACCCGAACAGAATTGATGGAGATGATCAGACCGCCCTTCACGCAGTCAACAATCTTTCCTTCCACAACTTCGCCAGATTCATATTTTGCAACGATTTCATGCCAGTTTTGCTCGGAATCTACCTTTAATTTGTCAAGGGTTGCAATGCCCTCAATATCACTGATCTTAATAACCTTTGCCCGAACTTCGTCACCAATCTTGAACATTTCATCCAATTTAGCGGACGGATCATCGGTCAGCTTGTCATGTACAATCACGCCGGTCGTTTTTGTGCCGAGATCCAAAGTGATCTCATTCTGGGACACGGATGTAACGACACCGACGACAATATCTCCCGGATTCAATGTTTTCATGGTCTGCTCGAGCAGTTCAGCAAAGTTTTCCATTTGCTCACTCATTGTTTGTTTAACCTCCTGTATTACACTGAACGGCGTGGATGCGCCGGCAGTAATAGATATGGTGTTACAGCGGCGGGGGATGACCAAATCCCCGATTGAATCTGCATTTTCACAAAGATATGTTTCGTGGCAGCGCTTTTTGCAGATCTCATAAAGCTTGGCCGTATTGGAACTGCCCCGGCTTCCAATGACAATAATTGCATCAGAGGAATCGGCAAGCTGTTCAGCTTCCGTTTGCCTTTCTTCCGTAACATTACATATTGTATCAAAAATCAGAGCATTTGTATATACTTTTTTGATAATTTTCAAACATTTTTTCCACTCCGACAAATTTTGCGTAGTTTGCGCCGCTACACTGACCTGATATTTTTCATATTTTATCGCTTCCATGGAGGCAATCCACTCTGACAGCGCCGCAGCGCTGTCAAACACGCGCCCCTCTCCCCGGCAGCAACTCATAATGCCCTGCACTTCAGGATGATCTGCAGCACCGATTAGGATAAAAAGCCGGTTCTCGCCGGAATGTGCCGCAGCAATTTCTCGCACTTTCGTCACATATGGACAGGTGCAGTCCAGAACCGTTAAATTTTCATGGCTCTGTGCACATGCAAGCAACTGGGACAAATTTTCCCGCACCTCTCCGTGGGCACGGATGATCACAGTGATCCGCTCCCCGCTCTCAGCACGGCGGCAGATATCATCCAGATCTCTGGGAGAAATTTCCCCCATTCCTCTGCGCTGTAAATCCGCAACGTAGCCGTCATTATGGATCAGACGTCCCAGCGTATAGATAGCACCGTCTCCCTGCTCCAGCGCATCCTCTGCTGCTTTCGTAGCACGGCGCACGCCAAAACAAAAGCCCGCGTGCTTTGCAACCTGTATGTTCATGCCCTTTCCGTATCCTCCGCTGCTTTTCCGTCCAATGCACATACTGCCGCGAAAATCTTTTCCGTTGCCGCTTTATACTCCTGTATGCCGCCTTTTTCAAAATCCAGACTTTCATATGGAAGCACATCACCAACAATCAGTTCCGTTTTCCGGAAGAAGCGCGCCTTGTTGTTTTTTGTCTTAATATATACCGGCACCACATCGCATTTCGTGTGATATGTCAGCATACCGGCGCCATGCTTCACCTGCGTTTCTCTGGGATCCACTCCCGGACAGCGGGTCCCCTGAGGAAAAATTCCTACAAGCTGTCCTTCCTCTACCAAGCGGATTGTTTTTCGGATCGACGTGACATCCGCACCACCCCGATTGATAGGATACGCACCCAGCGCAGTAATCAGGGAACCAAGCAATGGGACTTTAAAAAGCTCCTTTTTCGCCATATACCGTACCTGCCGGTTCAGACCTGCTGAAATAATCAATACATCCAACAAGCTGGTATGATTGGCACACAAAATGCATCCCCGCTCCTGGGGAAGCTTTTCACTGCCCACAACCTGCACGCGGAATATGGCTCGCAGTGGGCGGGCAAACAATTTGTAAATACTTTGATAAAAGGACATAGCGCCTCCTCAAAACGGATATGTGTTTACCTTATCGCGTTCTCCGCAGTTTTTCCCCGATAATCTCCATTGCCTTTACAAGAGTCTGCTCTGCATCCAGACCGGAATTGTCAACGAAAATCGCATCGTCTGCCGGAACCGCAGGAGCGATTTCTCTGCTGCTGTCCGCCTTATCCCGCTGGATAACAGCAGCCAACACCTCTTCTTCTGTAACCTTTTCCCCTTTTTCTACCATTTCCAGATATCTGCGATGAGCGCGCTTTGCCGGGGACGCTTCCAGAAAAAGCTTTACATCCGCATCCGGCATAATCACTGTACCAATGTCCCGACCGTCCATGATTACGTTGCCTTCTCCTGCCATTTTCTTCTGAATCTCCAAAAGAAATTTACGCACGGAAGGATTCGCAGAAACGGTGGAAGCATACACGGTAACCTCTGGGGTGCGAATCAGCTCCGACACATCTTCCCCGTTCAGAATCACCCGCTGCCCTCCGTCAGTATACCGCAGCTGCAGTTGAATCTGAGGCAGGAGCGCTGTGACCTGTAGTCCCGCAGAAGGATCCACTCCCGCCCGCTTTACGTACAGTCCCACCGCACGATACAATGCGCCTGTATCCACATATACAAGCCCCATTTCCCGGGCAATTTTTTTTGCCAGCGTACTTTTACCGCTTCCGCTGGGTCCGTCAATTGCAATTCTGATTTTCTGATTCATATACTACCTCTCTGATTTTTCTTTCCGGTGGCGGCGTCGCTCGAAATCGGAGCCGGACACCCGCAGATTACCTACTACTTCATGCTGGCAATGGCCGCGCTGTGGCTCAGCGACGGAATCGTGGCCCTGCGCGAAAAACGGCTGCCCGACT
>CATLAS010000095.1 GCA_949878535.1 uncultured Eubacteriales bacterium
TTTCCGAATACGGTTGGATCCAGCTTGCCGCCGAATCGGGTTTCGATCACCCGCTGCATCCAGACGTCTACCGGGAACGCTTCTGTTTTACCGAACCCGAACAGCAGTGCGCAGGCGGATACCTTCGGCCCCACGCCCCGCAGACTGCATAGAAGCTCCTGGGCTTCTTCATAAGTTTGTGTATTCTGCACCTGATGCAGGGAAAATTCTCCATTCGCTATTTTGTAGGCTGCTTCCCATATATAGGATGCGCGAAAGCCGGCACCAAGGGAAAAGATTGCGTCTTTTCCCGCCTTTGCCAGCGCATCCGGAGTGGGAAATGTCCACCCGCCGGCAATCTGTTCTCCATATTCCCGGCACAATGCTTCAATGATTTTGCGAATTCGGGGAATGTTGTTGTTTTGTGAAATAATAAAAGAACAAAGCGCTTCCCATGGTTCTTGGCGTAAAATCCGAATTCCTCTGGATGCTTCCAGCGCTGTTTGCATATGCTGTCGGGAAGCGCCGGTCAGTGCTCTTTGAATCTGCTGATTTGCTTGCACATAATCCGCATCTAATCCCAGATATTGCTTCCATATCGATTGGAAATCCTCCAGATTTGCATAAACAAAAAGGTGTGTTCCGTTGTCCGCAAAAGCCACGTGTTTTTCATAGGCGATGCCGGAAACAGCGCTTTTGCAGTCGGCCGGCGGAAGAGGAATTTCATCAGAAAGGGGACCAAACCGGAAGCACTGCCCGCAGTCGAATGTGCGGGCGGTGGAAAAGTCTCCTTCGAAGGAGATTTCCAGCCAGTGATTTTTTTCAGATAGAATAACAGGTGCGCGCATGAGGTTCCTTTCTGTCTATCCGTTGACAAAATGGGATATTTATGCTACAGTGAGCTAAAATGTGGGAGGAGCATAGTTATGGAACAGATTTATACAATACCGGTAAACGAGGCGTTTGAAGCAGGGCAGCAGGATTCGTCTTTGGGATGCCCTTTTTGCCGCCTGCGTGAAAAGTTATGTAAAGAGGAAATTGATCGAGTGCTGGGTGCGGCAATGATGGAACCGGACACTCGTAAAGAAACCAATGAACATGGATTTTGTGCCCGTCATATGGATCAGATGTTGTCTGCCGGCAAACGGTTGCCTCTGGCGCTGATTCTGGAAAGTCATCTTACCGAAATTGGCGATGCCATGAAAAAGCCCGGATTGATGCCTGCCGTCTCCGGTGCGGATGCGGCAAAAAAGCTGGGGAACATGGCGGACGACTGCTATATATGCAGCCGGGTGGAGTTTCATTTTACACATATGTTGGAAACAGCAGCGCTGCTTTGGGAGACCGATGGGGCATTCCGTGAAAAATGTCTGTCACAGCCGTATTTTTGCCTGCCGCATTTTTCCCGTTTCCTGAAGGCTGCACGTGAGCGAATGAAGGGTAAAGAGTACGGTGCGTTTTACAAGCAGATTCACGAAAAAGAGTCAGTTTTTTTGGAAAAACTCGGCACAGATATCAGTTGGTTTGTCAAAAAATTTGACTACCGATATGCGGACGAGCCGTGGGACGGCGCGAAGGATGCAATTGAACGTGCGGCAGCTTTTTTGAACGGAAACGAGGGAACGGTATAAAATACCGAAAAAATTGTTCTGTAGCTATTTTACCATAATCCAGAGAAAAAGCAAGGACGTTTTCGCACCAAAAAATACCTGCGACAGCTCCCTTTGCTGGGGAGCCTACCAATCTATACCCTGAGCCTCCCCAGTGAAGGAGTTTACTTTGCAGCCTCCCGGGGAGGTAGCGCGGCGCATCCCCTCTAATGAAAGCCTCCCCTGTGCAAGGGGAGGTGGGTTTTGCGCAGCAAAACTCGGAGGGGTTGTCTTACACATACCGCCGATTTATTGATCCTGCAAAATGATTGTATGACAATCCCTCAGTCATGCCTACGGCATGCCAGCCCCCTTTGCACAAGGGGGCCTTTTGATTTAGGATTTCGCGGGAGCTCCCTTTACTGGGGGGAGCCTTTTTAGTTTGGTGTTGTGTAGGAGCTCCCTTTGCTGGGGGAAGGCTTATAAAGTTGGAAGAAATTTGTGAGAGTTATTTCGTCAGCAGAAGTCTCTTTATTTCAGTTTCGCGGTATAGTTGATTCCCGCGCGGCGTGCCTGACTGTGCTGATACTGCCGCCGGATCCGGTACATACGGCCGTCTTTAATCAGTCGGGCGCCTGTTTGCTTAAACCAAAACGAAACGCCTGCATCTACGCACTGCCGGCGGATATCTAAAATCCATGCATAGTCGCACGGGCGTGCCTGTGTCCCGCTTTCTCCACCGGCTATAACCAGTGCAATCTGCGGTCCCAGCCACTTCTCCATATGAATCGGTGACAGCAGCGGTTCGCACACGATATTCTTCTTCTGAATGGGTAGGGACAAAAACAACGGTAGTCGCTCATCGGCTGCCCGCTGATTTTCTACGGTGCAGCAGATGGTCACATTGTCCCATCCTGCTCCCCAGTCTGCCGGGATGCAGTCGGAAAAGCGAGTGATCCGCTTGGTAATAATAGAAAAATGCACATCGGAGCGTGTGCGGATGATATCCCAGATTTCCTCCCGCCATGGGTCTGCTGCATCCAGAAAGAAATCACTGGTCATGCAGCAAAATACCGATGCACCGGGAGGAACTTTATATGCACCGGTGCGGTCTTTGGAGAGGGGATAGGAAAAAGTTTTTGTCCGTGCCACTTTGGATGCGTCACGCCCTACGGATGTATCCCTGCGGTACACATAGCAGTTACGGCATCCTTCCGACCACTTGACACAGCCATGCCATGGATTCCAGATGATATCTTTCATAAAATCACACCAATTGCACTGGAGTTGCCGCCGTCCAGCGATACGTCCACAAGCTTGTCCCCGTGATAGGACAGCTTTAGGGAGAAAAAGGGGTATTCTCCTGCGATTAAAGGGAGAAATACTTTATCTCCTTCCCAAAGGGGAAGGGACAGGATTTTCTCCCGGGGAATCCACTGAAGTTCTCCTTCCGCACATTCTCCGATCTCTCCGCTGGCACTGGCTGTATACAGAAACATATACTCTGTGCCCCAAACGTCTGATACAAACGTGACGATTCCCCGCATCGTATATTTTGTAAGTATCAGTCCCGTTTCTTCCCGCACTTCCCGTACAAGACATTCCTCCGGGGACTCGCCTTCTTCAAATTTGCCGCCTACGCCGACCCATTTACCTTCGTTGAGATCATTTTTCTTTTTGTTCCGGTACAGCATTAGGTACTCTTCCCCGTTTGCTCCCTGCCGGGTAATATAGCACAGTGTTGTGTTTTGCATGGCTTACTTGCTCCCTTCATATGTTTCCGATACTTCTGACAGCAGACTGCGCATTTCTTCTATGACGCTTTGTGGCGCGGTAATCCGCATTCTGCCGCCGAACTGAAGCACCCAGGAAAGAAAATTATTGCTGACCATGACGCTGACCGAAACAAAGAACGTGTCTTTTCCGGGAAACAGAGACACGTCCCTGCCGAATCGGTCAATGATAACACCTGCAAGATCATTGTTGCATTCCAGCGTTACCGTTTCTTCCCGTCCGCCGAACATTCCAAATACTTTTTGAGAATATCGTGCCATGTCGAATTGGCGGAATTTTCCCTGTCCTTCCCTAAGCTGGTCGACCGGAGAAATATGAAGCATTTTATCTACCCGAAAGTGTTTGATATCTCCATATTCTCCATCAAAGGCAACCAGATAGTAGTTGCCCTCGCTCCAGGTCAGTGCCCATGGACTGACGCAGTATAAAACGCCGCCTTTGCGTAGGCGTTTTTCTTTTTCCGGCGTCCAGTCGAAATACTGGAAGGTGATCCGTTTGTTTTCTAAAATTGCCGTGTGAATTTGGTCTACATTGTAGTAAATAGATTCATTCATGGTTTTCACCCGGTCTGATATATGCACCTGCCGCTGCAGTGTCTGGGCTTCCCACCGGCTGGCAAGTCCGGACAGCTTTTCAATCAGGGCGTGGCTTTTCTGCCGGGTGATAAAATTGGAGGACTGCACTGCGTCTACAAGGAGTTTTAACTCTGGAAGTTCAAATTTTCGGGATTCAATATAATAACCCACGGTATTGTTTTCGCCCCGCTGCCGTTCTACCGGATATCCGAACCGCTCCAAAGCAGCAAAATCGTCGTAAATGGATTTGCGCTCTGCATGCAGCCCCAGATTCTCCAGCCGATCTAATATATCGTTCATGGTCAGAGTATGTTCTGGATCTGTTTCCCGCAGCAGCATCTTCAAAAGATACAGCAGTTTTAGCTTCTGATCTGCACTTTTCGCCATAACCCACCCTCCTTTTTTCTTATTGTAGCATATCGCCCTATTTCCTGTAAACCCCTGTGTCCCGTTTATCGGACTTTCACTATATAAAGTTTTTTTGCATGGAGGGGGAGCGTCCGGTTTTTCGGACAGGGTATACTATAAAATATATGCGTAGACAAAAGGAATACAGCCGCTGCGGCGGCGAGAAATGGAGGGAATAAGTCTGAAAGATGAAAAAATATAAAATTTAGAGTCTGCTTCTTTCAGGCCCAATTTGCGACTTTCGCCCCACGCAGGGACGAATTTCACCGGCGATGAAACTGTCACAAATCCAAAGAAAGGTATGGTTATTATAATGAAAGCGAAAAAAATCCTGCGCAGCGCGTCGATTACCTGTGCACAGGCAGCGACACTCTGGGGTGTGGGCTGGCTGCTCACACTGGGAATCAACGGGCTGATGTCCTGGCTTCAGCTTTAAGCGGTATACGGTTTTCCCCCTATAATATACTTACAATGATAAAAGAAAAAACCTTCCCGGCCAGGAAGGTTTTTTGTGTGCGGTACTGTCGGTGTAGTATAAATGTAAAAGGTTTCACAAGCATGGGGAGCTATCGTGATATCCACAATTAAAGAAGGCTCCCTTGTGTAAAGGGAGCTCCCGCGCAGCGGGTGAGGGATTGTATTGCTAACATT
>CATLAS010000096.1 GCA_949878535.1 uncultured Eubacteriales bacterium
CGTATAGACAATCCCTCCGACTCACCGGCGGTGAGCCACTTCCTTTTACACAAGGGAGGCTTGAATGTTTAAAGGAAACTGCGGTGAGCCACTTCCTTTTACACAAGGGAGGCTTGAATGTTTAAAGGAAACTACAGTGAGTCACCTTCCTTTACTGGAGGAAGGCTTGCAAAGCAGTGATACCCCCTACAAATTCAATGTAAAGGAACGATACAACATGATTATCAGTGGATTGCAAAAACTAACACTTTTGGACTTTCCAGGCAGAACCGCCTGCACAGTGTTTTTTGGCGGATGTAATTTTCGCTGCCCCTTCTGTCACAATGCTTCTCTGGTGTTGGGACATGGCGACAGAATCGAAATAGAGGATTTCTTTTCGTTCCTTCGCTTGCGCAAGGGTATTTTAGACGGTGTCGCAGTTACCGGTGGAGAGCCTTTGCTGCAGCCGGAAATTGCATCCTTTATACAGCAAATAAAAGAAATGGGTTTTTTGGTAAAATTGGATACTAACGGCAGCTTTCCAAAAAAATTGCGGGAACTGGTGGAAAATCATCTTGTAGATTACGTGGCAATGGATATCAAATCTTCCAAAAAGGGATATGCCCGCGCTGCAGGATGTGCGGTGGACCTGGAAAGTATCTGTGAAAGTGTGGACTATCTGCTTGGTGCGCCTGTGGAATATGAATTTCGTACCACAGCGGCAAAAGGTCTTGTGAATCCGGAAGATTTTGCAGGGATCGGGCAGTGGATCCGGGGTGCGCAGCAGTATTTTATTCAAGGATTTGTCGATTCAGGGGATCTTCTGGGAAGCGGTGTTTGTGCATATACGAAAGAGGAAATGGAAGGCTTGCGGGACATTGTTCTACCATACGTTCCCTCTGTTTCCTTGCGCGGTGTTTGACGTGCCGGAAAAACGTGCAGAAAAAGCAAATTCTATGTTGATAATTTGTGAAAAATGCCAGAGCAGATTTGATTGACATGATTTTTGCCCTGTGTTACAATAAAGATGTAGAAAAAACGCTTTCGCAACTGACGGAAAAGGGCTGCCGCCGGCAGTGCCTGGCGGGGAACCGCAATGGAACGAAGGTGAATCCGGCCGTCCGTCTGGGCACGTCTTATTCTATGGAATAAGACTGCCTTTTTTGTTTCTTGTGTGTCATTTTGCGAGAATTTGCGTATATAAAGAAGATTGGCTGGCGGCTATGGAACGCCGTATATTTCTGGAAAGGTATGGTTACTGATTGATGAAAAAAGTTGCTGTGATTATGGGAAGCGACAGTGATTTGCCTGTCGTGGGCAAAGCAATTGATACTTTGAAGGACTTAGAGATTCCCACAGAGGTGCATGTGTTCAGTGCGCATAGAACGCCCGAGGCATGTGCTGCCTTTACCAACGCTGCACGTGATAACGGATTTGGTGCGATTAGTGCCGCAGCGGGAAAAGCTGCACATTTGGCAGGTGCGATTGCAGCAAACACCACCTTGCCGGTCATTGGAATTCCTGTAAAAAGCTCCACTTTAGACGGACTGGATGCGCTCCTTTCCACTGTGCAGATGCCTTCCGGACTGCCGGTAGCTACCGTTGCGATTGACGGTGCTGCAAATGCCGCGCTTCTGGCAGCGCAAATCCTTGCTGTAGAGGATAAGGAAATAGCGGACAAGCTGGGTGCACTTAGAGAGAAGAACACAGAAGCAGTTTTGAAAAAAGATGCGGAAATTTGCGCAAAATATCATAATTGATTTTATATAAGGGGATTTTGAAAATGGAAAAAAGAGAGCAGATGTACGAGGGTAAAGCGAAAAAGGTTTTTGCCACAGACGATCCGAATTTGTGTATCGTATCCTATAAGGATGACGCTACCGCTTTCAATGGCCTGAAAAAAGGCACGATTGCCGGCAAAGGTGTGATCAACAACCGGGTGACGAACTACCTGATGGGCAAGCTGGAGCAGGAAGGGATCCCCACACATTTTGTAGAAGAACTGAGCGAGCGGGATACTTTGGTGCGCCGGGTGTCTATCGTTCCGCTGGAAGTGATTGTGCGCAACATTGCGGCGGGCTCTTTTTCCAAGCGGTTTGGCGTGCCGGAAGGAACAGATTTGAAATGCTCCACAATAGAGTTCTGTCTCAAGGATGATGATCTGGGCGATCCGATGGTGAATGAGTATCATGTATATGCCTGCGGGTGGGCAACCAAAGAAGAAGTAGAAACAATTAAAGATCTTACGTTCCGTGTGAACGAGTATCTCAAAAAATATTTTGCAGCAATCGGCATTCTTCTGGTAGACTTTAAGCTGGAATTTGGTAAAACCGCAGATGGCAAGATTGTTCTTGCAGATGAGATTTCTCCTGATACCTGCCGCTTCTGGGATATGGAGACCCGTGAGAAGTTGGATAAGGACCGTTTCCGCAGAGATCTGGGCAATGTAGAAGACGCATATCAGGAAATTTGTAAAAGACTTCTGGGCGAGTAAAACAACGCAAAAATTGGATCGCCGGATGGAGCCGGCGGGGAAAGGGATCAGCTTACATGAGCAATCTACATGAAGAGTGCGGAGTATTCGGTATTTATGCACCGCAGCCGGGGGAATTAGCCCACTCTGTATATTATGGGCTGTTTGCATTGCAGCACAGAGGACAGGAGTCCTGCGGTATTGTGGTGAATGATGACGGTATTTTTACTTCTTATAAAGATGTCGGACTGGTGAACGATGTGTTCACACCGGATATTTTATCGGGGCTTGGCAAAGGCAGCATCGCTGTGGGGCATGTGCGTTACGGTACTACCGGAACAGATGGGCGTCTGAATGCGCAGCCTATTGTAGTAGACCACGTTAAAGGAAGAATGGCGCTGGCACACAATGGAAACCTCGTCAACTCGTTTGAACTGCGCAACGCGCTGGAACTGGAAGGTTCTATATTCCATACCACCAGTGATACGGAGGTTATTTCTTACATTCTTACAAAAGAACGGCTGAATTCCGCTTCTATTGAAGAGGCTGTCAGCCGTACGATGCATAAAATTCAGGGTGCATATTCTCTGGTAATTATGTCTCCTTCCAAATTGATTGCCGCGCGGGATCCCCGCGGATTCCGTCCGCTTTGCTATGGTCAGCGGGATGACGGCAGCTACATCGTTGCAAGCGAATCCTGTGCACTGGATTCTGTAGGTGCAACATTGATTCGAGATATCGAACCGGGCGAAATCGTTGTATTTGACAAAAACGGCATCCGTACAATCCGGGATCATTGCGGAACCAAACCGCGCAGCTTGTGCGTGTTTGAATATATTTATTTTTCCAGACCGGATTCTGTTGTGGACGGATATAGTGTTCACAGTGCTAGGGTGCGCGCCGGGGAATTTCTTGCAAAGGAAAGCCCTGTAGATGCGGATATCGTAATCGGCGTACCTGATTCCGGATTGGATGCGGCACTTGGCTATTCCCGCTGCTCCGGTATTCCTTACGGACTTGGATTTGTCAAAAACAAATACATTGGTCGTACATTTATTGCTCCCGGTCAGGAAGTCCGGGAAGATAAAGTAAAAATTAAGCTGAACCCTATTTCCGAAACGGTAAAGGGCAAACGGGTTGTCATGATTGACGATTCCATTGTCCGCGGAACTACCTGTGCCAGAATTGTAAAACTTCTTCGGGATGCAGGTGCAAAGGAAGTGCATGTTCGCATTTCCAGTCCTCCTTTTATGGGACCGTGCTATTATGGCACAGATATTGATTCCAAAGATGCTTTGATTGCGTGCCGCCATACGATTCCGGAAATTTGTGAAATTCTCGGAGCGGATTCATTGGCTTATCTCAGCAACGAAAATGTGAAAAAGCTTTGCGGTGACGAAGAACTGGGCTATTGTACCGCTTGCTTTGATGAAAAATATCCTACGGATATTCCCAAGGACAATGGAAAAAGTCGGTTTGAACGAAAAATTTCTGAGGGAATCAATCCAGAAAAATCTCCTATAAAATCATAAAGAACGATATACCATGACAAAACAGAAATCGAAATTTTACGTTCCGGTTTCTGTTTTGTGTCCCGGACGAGAGCGTATCCGTCACAAATTCAAAGAAAGATATGGTCATTATATGATGAAAAGTGCAAGTGAAAGCTACAAGGCTGCCGGCGTAGATATTACTGCAGGATATAAGGCAGTGGAACTGATGAAGCAGCACATCGGACGTACGGTAACGCCCGGTGTTGTCAGCGGAATCGGCGGATTCGGCGGTTTGTTCCGTCCTGAATTTGCCGGCATGAAGGATCCTGTTCTTGTATCCGGTACAGACGGGGTGGGTACTAAACTCCGCCTTGCGTTTTTGCTCGATCGACACGATACCGTTGGTATCGACTGCGTAGCAATGAGTGTGAACGACATTATCTGCTGCGGTGCAGCTCCCCTGTTCTTTTTGGACTACATTGCATGCGGAAAGAATGTTCCCGAGAAAATCGCGTCTGTAGTGGCAGGTATTGCAGAAGGCTGCGTGCAGTCCGGTGCGGCACTGATCGGCGGCGAAACCGCCGAGATGCCCGGGTTCTATCCGGAGGATGAATATGATCTTGCCGGATTTGCTGTGGGTATTGTAGATCGCGAAAAGATTATCGACGGAAGCCGGATGGAAAAAGGAGACGTGCTGATTGCTCTTCCTTCCAGCGGCGTGCATTCCAATGGATTTTCTCTGGTTCGCAAGGTGTTTGATCTGGAAAACAACAAAGATCTCACCGCGCCTGTAGCAGAGCTTGGTGGTGCAAGTTTGGGCGAAACGCTGCTGGAACCTACAAAAATTTATGTAAAACCCATGCTCAAACTGCTGGAGAGTGTTTCGGTTAAGTCGGTTTCCCACATCACCGGCGGCGGATTCTTTGAGAACATCCCTCGGGCGCTGAACAGCCGGGTAGCCGCTTATATTGACAAGGAATCGGTTCCGGTGCTGCCCATTTTCCACCTCTTGGCCGAAAAAGGAGGCATTGATG
>CATLAS010000097.1 GCA_949878535.1 uncultured Eubacteriales bacterium
GCTCATCGCGTCTGTGCTGCTTGCTGCCTTTACCGTTGCCGTGCCGGCTGGCGCGGCATCCTTTCTGCGTGGGGATGTAAACGGAGATGGAGAAGTGGACGCACTGGATGCATTTGAATTGGTACGGTATATTGCAGATGTAACAGATTGGATCCAGTTTGACTTGGCAGATGTAGACGGAGACGGGGACGTAACTGCCTTTGACAGTTTTGAACTAAGGCGGCATCTGGCTGATATTATTGACTTATCCCAGACTTATCCGGTTCCTGATACAAACGTTGATAGTATCACCATTGCTGGGAACAATATCGGAATGTATACAATTGTGGTGACCGACCCGGAAAACGCAAATATGGGGTTTGCGGCTTCCGAATTACAGAAATATGTAAAAGAAGCCTGCGGCAGAACACTTGTCATTGCAGAGGGGAACTGTTCCGCTCCCTATCAGATCGTTTTGTGTGCGGATGACGGTTCTCACCGTCTTGGCGATGACGGGTATTCCATAGCTGTTTCCGGTGGAACGCTCACCATAATGGGCGGCGCTGCCAGAGGCGTTATGTACGGCGTGTATGAACTGCTGGAGGAATATTTCGGCTATCGTTTTTTAGGGTATAACGATAAAGTGCTGTATACTGCAGGTACGATAGATCTGCCGAACGGACTGCGGGATGAGCAGGTGCCTACAGTCAGGTATCGCTGCGTTACCATTGATTCCTTTGCCAATGATTATACATATTCTTCTGTAATCAAACGTAAGCTCAGTGGCTGCACTGGGCAGCCAAGCATGCTGCGGCCTGAATATGGATATGGTATAGAACGGCTGTTTTTGAATGCGCATTCTATGGATTATTTTGTGCCGGATGCAGCGGTTCCCTGTTTGTCTTCAGAGAGCACTTATGAAACCTGCCTTGCCAATATGAAGGCGCTTCTGGATCAACGGATTGCGGCAGGCGGCGTTGTTGGCAAAAGCATTACAGAAATATCCTGTTCCTATTCAGCGGAAGGAAAATTCTGTGCGTGCGCAGAGTGCAGCGCAACCTATCAGGCGGAAGGCAGCCAGGCAGGCGTGCTGGTACCTTTTGTAAACCGGATTGACAAGACACTGCGTGAGGAATATCCGGGCATTCGCGTGATTACCAATGCATACGGCGATGTGCGTATCCCCCCGAAAAATGTGGTGCTGAACGACGAGGTCGCACTGCTGTATTGCTGGAATGGCTGTGCCAATCATCTCATCGGCAGCGGCGAATGTAGGGAAGGCGGTAACAGTCTGGGATATTCCAACACCAAAGAGGAAGCTTACTATTTGGGATGGACAGAACATTGCTCTCAGATTTATGTGTGGTATTATCCTACCAACATATACTATTTGTTGTGCCCCCAGCCCAATCTTGCAAATCTTTATAATGATTTTATCTGGTTCATGGAGCATAAAGCCACAGGCTTTTATGTAGTGGGTACTACCGGAAGTTCTTTTGAAGATCTGGATGCGTATCTGATTTCCAGGCTGATCTGGGATGCCGGTATGACAGAAGAAGAATATATCCTTCGTATGGAGGAATATCTACGGGCATATTACGGGCCGGGCTGGTCGTATATATATACGTACATACAAATGCTCATAGAGGCGGGGGATGAAATGGGCTGTGTGCTTAACGATTTTGAACATCCCTTTGATATATACTCCAAAGCGTATTTTGCAGATCATTTTGATGAAATGCAGTCTTTGTTTGCGCAGGCGTCTGCCGCATGCGAGACGGAACAGGAGCGGGAAAATATCCGTCGGCTGTCTGTGCATATGCTATTCCTTGGGTACAGCGCAACCTATGAAAGTCGATATGTGCAAGGCACGGAAGAACAGCGTGCCGCGTATGCTGCAGGATATCAGGCGTGGTATGATATAGTGCAGGAAATGGAAATTCGAACTACTTATAATACCACAGGCATCGAAAACGCTTTTTCACTTGCTGTCAGTCCTATGCAGCTTGTATATGGGATAGACGGACAACGATAAAGAATACAATTATAAAACAGAAAGGGTTATACAATGAAATTTGGAACACTGTATGCTTACTGGGTAAGCAACTGGGGTGCAGATTACTGCGAAATGGCGAGAAAGGCAAAGAAAGCCGGATTTGACGTCATCGAAATTGGCGCCGGGGATTTAATTAAAATGAGCGATGCACAGCTTGCAGAGCTGCGCACCGTTGCAAAGGAACTGGGACTGGAGATTTCTGCAAATCTCGGACCTCCTAAAGATAAGGACGTATCTTCCGCAGATCCTGACATCCGCCGTGCGGGTGTGCAGTTCCTCATAGATATTATGCATCAGATGGTGAAAATCGACTGCAATACGCTGATCGGCGCATTGTACAACTGCTGGCCTTATGATTTCAAGGATCTGGATAAAGATGCGCTGTGGGATCGAGCTGTAAAAGGGATGCAGGAAGTAGGAGACGAAGCGGATCGCCTTGGTATCACCATTTGTCTGGAAATCTTGAACCGCTTTGAAACCATTCTGCTTACAGACTGTGAAGAAGGCGTTCGTTTCTGCAAGGACGTAAACCGCGCTTCTGTAAAACTGCTGCTGGATACCTTCCACATGAATATTGAGGAAGATGACCTCCCTGCTGCAATCCGTCGTGCGGGTGATCTGCTTGCCCATGTACATGTAGGCGAAGGCAACCGGAAACTCCCCGGTATGGGACATCTGCCTTGGGCTGAAATCGGTCAAGCGCTGCGTGATATCGGATATAACAAAATGGTTGTTATGGAGCCGTTCATGAAATCCGGCGGCACTGTGGGCAGTGACATCAAAGTGTGGCGCGATTTGTCCGGCGGTGCGGATGAAGCAGGCATGGACAAAATGATTGCAGATTCCCTTGTATTCCTGAAAAAGCAGTTTGTCGGCGCATAACGAAGGAAAGGAAATAAACCAATGGCAGAAATTATGACTATGGGGGAAATCATCGTTGAAATTATGCGTGACGGTGTAGATAAACCCCTGGACAAGGCGGATGTGTTCCGCGGTCCTTATCCTTCCGGCGCTCCGGCAATCTTTATTGATACAGTAGCCCGTTTAGGACATGAGGCGGCAATCGTAGGCGGCGTTGGCGATGACGACTTTGGAAAGTGCCTGCTGGATCGGCTGGAGGGAGACGGCGTGGACTGCTCCTGCGTGATCAAAAATGATAGAATTTCCACTGGCTGCGCTTTTGTTACATATTTCTCCGATGGAGAGCGAAAGTTTATTTTCCATATTGGAAATACCCCTGCGGTTCTGGCGCCTGCACCGGATGCAGAGAAGCTGGAAGGACTCAAATTCTTCCATATCATGGGTTGTTCCCTCATGGCAGATATGGCTTTTGGTCAGCGAATTGTAGATACTATGCAGGCAGCGGCAAAGGCTGGCGCAAGGGTGTCTTTCGATCCGAATATCCGTCCGGAGCTGATGAAGGATCCAAAAGCGAAGGATCTCATCACAGCAGTGCTGGAACAGACCAACGTATTCATGCCCGGCAAAAGTGAATTGCGCATGCTGTCTGGCTGCGATGATATTGAAGAGGCTGTGCAGGCTTTGTTCCGCGACAGGCCTGCGCTGGAAATCATCGCACTAAAAAATGGAAAGAAGGGCTGCGTGATTTATACCAGGGACACCCAGTTTGCCTTTGGCGTGTATAAGGTTCCTGTGCTGGATGCAACCGGCGCGGGAGACAGCTTTGACGGCGCGTTTCTGTGCGCCCTTGCAGAAGGAAAGTCCATAGAAGATGCAGCGAAAATGGCAACGGCTGCCGCGTCCCTGAATACGGCGGCATTCGGTCCTATGGAGGGGAAAATTTCCCGGGAAAATGTAGAAAAAATGATTGCGGACAATATTTTGGAATAAGCCCTGCCGCGGGATGAAGAAAGGATACAGACGTAATGTATACAACAAGTAAGGAAATGATCAAAAAAGCCCGTGCAGGCGGATATGCAGTTCCTGCATTTAATGCGGAAAATCTGGAAATGGTGCAGGCGATTGTTGCTGCAGCAAGTGAACTGCGCTCTCCTGTTATGATTCAGACCACACCGACCACAGTAAAATATCTTACACTGCGTCAGGCAGTGGCGATGGTGCGTGCAGAGGGCGAAGCAGCAGACGTACCGGTAGCGCTTCATCTGGATCACTGTGAAAGCTATGAGGGCGTGCGCGATGCAGTGCAGGCTGGATATACCTCTGTCATGATTGATGGTTCCAAGCTGCCGTATGAAGAAAATATTGAATTGACCCGTAAGGTTGTGGAAATGGCTGCTGCCAGAGGGGTTACTGTTGAGGCAGAGCTGGGCACTGTAGGCGGAAAAGAAGACGGTCACAGCGCACAGATTGCATATACAGATCCGGAAGAAGCGCTGGATTTCTTCACTCGTACTGGTGTGGATATTTTTGCTGTGGCAATTGGTACAGCTCATGGCTTCTACAAGGGAGAACCGAAGCTGAATTTTGATCTTCTGGCGACACTGCGTGAAAAGATCGACGCGCCGCTGGTGCTTCATGGCGGTTCCGGCATTCCGGACGAGATGATCCGCCGTACCATTGAGCTTGGTATCAACAAAGTAAACTTTGCGACAGAGCTGCGCGCTGCCGCTACCGCAGCAGTACGTAAGGCGCTGGAAAATGAGTCTATAATCGACCCGAAAAAGTTTATGGGGCCGGCGAGAGAAGCTGTTATCGAGCTTTGCCGGCATAAAATCAAATTGTGCGGTTCTGACGGAAAAGCAGACTGATAGAGGAAACTACGAACAAAAGGCCCCCTTTGCATAAGGGGGCCTATAACTACTCCTAAGTCTCTCCTGTGCAAGGAAAGGTGGGTTTTGCGCAGCAAAAACTCGAAGGGGTTGTTCAGGTCAGGCTTTCATTTTATAATCCTGCAAAATGATCGCTTAACAATCCCCCAGTCTCCGCTATGCGGAGCCAGCCCCCTTTGCACAAGGGGG
>CATLAS010000098.1 GCA_949878535.1 uncultured Eubacteriales bacterium
TGTCACGCAGCACAAACTTTATACGGCTCCCTTGTGTAAAGGGAGCTCCCGCGGAGCGGGTGAGGGATTGTCTGCACCAACTGCTGATTTGCAGATAATCCAAAATGACCGCCAAAACAATCCCCCAGGTTTTGCCGCGCAAAACTCAGCCCCCCTTTGCACAAGGGGGGCTTTATGTTGTATTGCTTTACAGTTTATTTCTTATAATAAATATGATCAAATGCGTTGGCATACAAGGTGCCCATCAGCTTGCAGCTGTTCAGCGTTGGATGCACGCCGTCCTCCGACCAGTGCTGGGCATCCTTTTCCACACAGACCGCCGCAAAAATTCCGTCCAGCGGAATATATGCGTCTGCATACTGACGCGCCAGCTTGCGGGTGATCATAATTTTCGGGAATACATCCTCCCGGAAAAATTCCTTATCCTGTGCCGGCAGCAAAAACTGTTCCATCATCAGAATTTTGGCATTTGTCTTTCTTTTGATTTCCTCTAAAATATACTGATAGTTTTCTTCAAATTTCGCATCCGGCAACCACTCTCTGGTTTCCGCCCGGTGCCATGTATCGTTTACACCAATTAAAATGGAAACAAAATCCGGCTGCAAATCTGTGCACTGCTCTTTCCAACACTCCACCAGATCTCCGGTTTGCCTGCCGCTAAGTCCATAATTCATAAATTCCAGTTCCAGATAAGGATGCCGATTTTGAATCTCTCTTGCTGCATAATAAGCATATCCGCCGCCCAAATGATGACAGTCGCTGCGATCCCGTCCCCCGTCTGTGATAGAATCTCCCTGAAATAAAATCCTCATGTTTGTTCCCCTTCACTTTAAAAATTTTCTTATTCTTCTCCCGGAATTGCTCCGGCACACTGCAGCCCGTCAAAATTTCCCTGACGCAGCACTTCATACACACCGATCGCTACCGCGTTCGATAAATTCAAACTGCGCAACCCCTGCCGCATGGGCAGACGTACGCATCGGTCATAATGCTCCCGCAGAAAATCCTCCGGCAGTCCCCGGGTCTCTTTCCCGAATAAAAGATAGGTCTCCGGCGGATATTGGATCTGCGTATAATCTTTTTCTGCCTTTGTAGAAAAACAGTAAAAATCCGCATTCGGATGCTTCTCAAAAAAGTCATCCAGTCCCCTATAATAGTGGATATCCAGACTGTGCCAGTAATCCAGCCCTGCCCGTTTCAGCTTTGCATCATCAATGCGGAATCCAAGGGGCTCAATGAGATGCAAGGATGCGCCAGTGGCAGCGCAGGTGCGCGCGATATTGCCCGTATTCTGCGGAATTTCCGGTTCCACCAAAACAATATTGATATGCATAATTTGCGTGTATCCTGTCCTATCGTATTTACTCCAGAAGGATTATAGCATTCCCCGCCCTTTTTGTCTATAGCATTGTATGTAAATTTTTTTATTTCTTCTTTACAATTGTGCACAGTTGTTGTAAAATGGATATAATTATTACATTATTTTTATGTTGGTTCACAGAAATGCAGTGGCAGCTGCAAATTCAGATTTGTGAATCTCGCCGATTTCGGAGAATCCGGCGAAAGAAAGAGTGAAACAGAATATGAGTCTTATGACAAAAATTTTCGGAACATACAGCGATCACCAAATCAAAAAAATCATTCCTACAGTAGATAAAATAGAAGCCCTCGCACCGAAATACAAAGATATGGCAGATGCGGAGATGCGGGAGACAACTGCCCGTCTGAAGGAAGAACTGCAAAATGGCAAGACCCTGGATGATATTCTTCCCGATGCATTTGCATTGGTACGGGAAGCGGCAGATCGGGTACTGGGCAAACGCCCCTTCCGTGTCCAGTTGATGTGCGGCATTCTGCTCCATCAAGGCAGAGTGGCGGAAATGAAAACTGGTGAAGGTAAAACCCTTGTAGCAGTACTGCCCGCTTACTTGAACGCCCTCACAGGCAAAGGCGTACACATTGTCACCGTCAACGAATACCTTGCCAAAATGGGCCAGGAGGAAATGGGACGGATTCACGAATTTCTCGGACTGACCACCGGTCTGATTATCCATGACCAATCCAAAGAAGAAAAACAAGCGGCATATAACTGCGACATTACCTACGGTACCAACAACGAATGTGGATTTGACTATCTGCGTGATAATATGGCTACCTATAAGGAAGGGCAGGTACAGCGGGGACACTATTTTGCTATCGTAGACGAGGTGGACTCTATCCTGATTGATGAAGCCCGCACACCGCTGATTATATCCGGACACGGTACCAAAACAGATGATTTATACAAGCGTGCAGAAGCGCTTGCACGCACCATGTCCAAATTTGTAATCAAAGAGTTGGACGCGAAAGTAGAAAACGATCAAGTGGAGCAGGATTACATCGTAGATGAAAAAGCCCGTTCCTGCACACTGACCGCCAACGGTATCAAAAAATCCGAAGCCTTCTTTGGAATCGAAAACCTGTCGGATCCGGAAAATGCAGACATCTCTCACCATATTTATCAGGCAATCCGTGCTCACGGTATTATGAAGCGGGATACGGACTATGTAATCAATAACAATGAGGTTATGATCGTAGACAGCTTTACAGGTCGTATCATGCCGGGGCGCCGTTATTCCGACGGTCTTCATCAGGCAATTGAAGCAAAAGAAGGCGTAGAAATCCAGCGGGAAAACCGTACTATTGCCACCATCACCTTCCAGAACTATTTCAGAATGTATGATAAGCTGTCCGGCATGACCGGTACTGCTCTGTCTGAAGAAAACGAGTTCCGGGAAATTTACAATCTGGATGTTGTGGAAGTGCCTACCAACAAGCCGATGATCCGTGTGGATCACAGCGACGTGGTATATACCACCATTGCCGGAAAAGATAAAGCGGTTATTCAGCAAATTATCGAATGTCACGAAAAAGGCCAGCCGGTGCTGGTCGGTACCGTTTCCGTAGAAAAGTCGGAAATGCTTTCTAAAAAACTGAAAGCTGCCGGCATCCCTCATAATGTGCTGAACGCAAAATATCATGAAAAAGAAGCAGAAATCGTAGCCCAGGCAGGTAAGCTGGGTGCCGTTACCATTTCCACCAACATGGCGGGACGCGGTACGGATATTATGCTGGGCGGAAACGCAGAATACCTTGCAAAGCAGCAGATGCGCAAAGAAGGCTATGAAGAAGAAATCATCATGCTGGCTACGGGTTCTTCCCAGTCCGTATCCGATGAGGTAATTGAAGCCCGCAAGCATTATCGTGAGCTGTATGACAAATATAAAGAAGAAATCAAACCAGAAGCGGAAAAGGTTGTACAGGCAGGCGGACTTTTCGTAATCGGTACAGAACGCCACGACGCACGGCGTATTGACAACCAGCTCCGTGGCCGAAGCGGGCGTCAGGGCGACCCGGGCGAATCCAGATTCTATCTGTCTCTGGCGGATGACTTGATGCGTCTGTTTGGCAGCGACCGGATCCTGGGCATGGTTTCCCGTCTGGGTATTACAGAAGACGATCCCATTGATGCGCGCATTCTTTCCAATTCCATTGAAAGTGCACAAAAGCGCCTCGAGGATCAGAACTTTGAACGCAGAAAGAACGTCCTTTCCTACGATGACGTAATGAATCAACAGCGCAAGGTTATTTATCAGCAGAGGCAGGAAGTGCTGGAAGGCGGATCTCTCCGGAATAAAATGATTTCTATGATCCAGTCCACCATTTCCGATTCCATTACGCAATTCCTTCACGAAGATGATACAGCCCTCTGGGATGTTGCTTCCCTGAAAAATAAATATATGGGACTGCTTTGTCAGGAAAGTGATTTTAACGATCTTTCCGGAAAAGCAAGCGATCTGCGGGAGGAAATCCGTCAGGAGCTTCTGGATCGCGCAATGAAAATTTATGAAGAGAAAGAGCAGAAGCTTTTCGGTGAAGAAACCTTCCGGGAAGTGGAACGGGTAGTACTGCTGCGCAACGTAGACTCCAAATGGATGGATCACCTGGAGGATATGGATTCTTTGATGGAATCTATCGGATTGCAGGCATACGCACAGCGGAATCCAATCAGCGAATATCGGATTGCAGGCGCCGATCTGTTTGATGAAATGGTCACTATGATCCGTGACGACACCGTTCGCATGCTGCTGTCTGTAATGCCCCGCCCTCAGACTATGAAGCGTGAGCAGATTATTAAGCCGGTGTCTGCTGGATTTGCGGGAGCAGGCGACGGAACCCTCAAGAAAAAGCCTGTCGTAAAAAAAGCTGCCGAGAAGGTGGGACGGAACGATCCCTGTCCTTGCGGCAGTGGCAAGAAATATAAAAAATGCTGCGGAGCAGGTACAACAAATGAAAACGCATAAACAAAAGCGAGACCCGCTGGGACTTTTCTGGATTGGCGCCGGCATGATCTTTTTATGCAATCCGCTGATCAATATTATTGATATCCTTCCGGATTTTATCGGGCTGCTGATGATCATGCACGGTCTTTCCAAGGCAGCGGAAGTTACCGACCATCTGGGAGATGCCCGGGACGGATTTGCAAAGTTAGCTGTAGTAAGTGCTGCACAAACGTGCATCATCTTCACACTGCCCTTTAATTCCAGCTCCTATATCATGCTGATGGCGTTTACCTTCAGCGTGCTCAGCGCAATTTTCTTTTTGCCTGCAGTGTCCCATCTGTTCGCTGGATTTTCCTATGCTGCCCTGCGTACCGGAGCCACTGCACCTGGCGCAGTTCCCTCCCGCGGGGCTTTGCGTGGCCAAAATAAAAAATACTCCAGCGTTGCTGCGCTGCAGGCGCTCACGTACATTGCCTTCTTTGCGCGCGCCGCAGGTTCCGTATTGCCGCTGATTCCCACCATTTTTGTAAGTCACTACGTGGGACAGGGCGGCGTAGACTGGGTTGAGTATATTAACATTTTATACGGGATTTCCTGTATTGTAGTATTTGCAGTCTCTC
>CATLAS010000099.1 GCA_949878535.1 uncultured Eubacteriales bacterium
AGCAAGCATTTACAAAAGGTTCTCTATTATAAAAGGTAACCGGCATGCCACAGGCATGCCGGAAGGATTGTCCAAACCCGGCGTTCAATTTAATGATCCTGCAAAAAGAAAGTATGACAATCCCCCAGTCACAGACACGCTGTGACAGCCCCCTTTACCCAAGGGGGCCATTTTATTGAAAGTGCGGGGGAGCTCCCTTTCATGGGATATCTGTTAAAATCTGCACTGCCATAGTCCATAAAAAAAGAAGGGGAGATCCCCTTCTTTTTTCTATCTATTCTTCCACCATCTCAAGGTAACTGCTGACACAATACAAAATTTGCCCGTTATATTCCACCCGCGACCAGCCTTCGTTGGCAATCCCGGTTCGCACTGCGACCTCTCCGTGATTCAATTGTACCACCACCTGGGATGGTTCCAGAACACTGGGACGATCCCGCAAATTGGTTATTTCCTTCGCAGTAACCTTCTCATTTACAGGTGCAAATTTCGTTTTAAACGGATCAGTTTCCTCGGCAGGCGGCACATAATTCAAATCCGTCGTCAGATAACTGCTAATACAATACAGCGTCTGCGAATTATACACAACGCGCGACCATCCGTTTTTCCCGATGCCGGTTCGCGCAGCGATTTCTCCATTGGTAAGACAATGAACAATATTGTCATCTGCACCCTGATCCATGCTGCTGCGTAGATTCACTTCCCTTTTCGCAGTAACCTGCTCATTCACCTCTTGAAATATCTCTTCAGCAGTCGTCTGCAGCGGTGCGGTACTATCTTGTGTACTTTCTTTCGATTCAAAAGCGGACGTGTCACCGGAGGTATCGTCTGCTGGAGACCTTTTATCCGTGTCAATGGTCTGCACATCGGAGGTATCGCCTGCATCGTCTCCCCTTTTATGAAAGGAGACTGCTACAAACACCGACAGCACAATGAGACAAACTGACAATACTCCTGCCGCCACTGAAAGCGCTATTACCCACTTTTTACTTTCCATACATATTACCACACCTTTTAGCTCAGTATGCTATGATACATTATTTTACCATGATTCGACCGAAAAATCAATAGCATACCCTCTTGTATTCGCGGCAATAGTGTGCTAAAGTAGCAGTATAAATTTTAAGGAGACACCGTTTATGCTGGAAAAAATCATTGAATCTGTAACAAGCTTCGCCTTGAATGCAGGCGTGAAAATTTTGATCTCTATTGCCATATTGGTTGTGGGATTTAAACTAATAAAATTTCTCACTAGAAAAATCAAATCTGCACAGAGCACAAGACATTCCGATCCATCTGTAAAAAGCTTTCTGGTCAGCTTTGTAAACATTGCGTTGAAAATTGTGCTGATTGTTACTGTAGCTGCATACCTGGGTGTTCCCATGGCATCTATGATCACCGTTTTGGGAAGTGCTGGAGTTGCCGTAGGGCTTGCATTGCAAGGAGGACTATCTAATATCGCCGGCGGAATTATGATTCTTGCCTTTCGCCCCTTCTCCGTGGGAGATTATATCGACTGCGGTGAAAGCAGCGGCACCGTTCATGCAATCGGTATTTTTCACACTACGCTGATTACATCAGACGGTGTGCGGATCACCATACCCAACAGCGTTCTTACCAGCAGCACTGTTGCAAACTACTCCATTGAAAAAGTGCGCCGGTTGGATTTGGAATTCCGTGCTGCTTATAACGCAGACTCGGATACAGTTAAAAACGCACTGTTGAACGCCGCCGGATCCATCAACATGGTTCTACGTGATCCCCCGCCGAAAGCAGATATGCTGGAAAGCAATGCAGTATTTACAAAATATCGGCTGCGCATCTGGTGCAACCGGGATGATTATTATGATGTGCAGCCCTACCTTAGAGAAGCAGTAAAAACTCGCTTGGATGAGGCAGGTGCATCAGTGCAGTATTTAGGAAAGGAAAAAGCATAAAAAAGCTTCCCTGAGTAAAGGAAGATATCAGCATAAAACAAACTATAAAAGCTTTCCTTGTGAGAATCCACTGCGTGGCTCTGAGGGAGGTGGCACGCAGTACAAACTTCAGAAGCCTCCCTTGTGAGGATCCGCTACACGGCTCCATAGGGAGGTGGCTCGCCGTTAGGCTCCGCCATTTTACATCAGCCTCCCCCCAGCAAAGGGAGGTGGCTCGCCTACGGCGAGCCGGAGGGATTGTCTAAGCAATGCTGCCGATTTGTAGTTCATCCAAAATGATAGTAGAACAATCCCCCACCCGCTACGCGGGAGCCCCCTTTGCACAAGGGGGCCTTTTGAAGTTTGTACCGCGTGCTACCTCTCTCGGAGCCGTGCAGCAAATCCTCACATGGGGACCTTTTTTGTTGGGTGCTTCATAACAGCTCCCCAGGATCCGCTGCGCGAACTCAGGAGGTTTGTTTCACGAACTCCCGCACAAGTGGACCTTCCCTCAAGCTTTAGCCTCCCCCCAGTAAAGGAAGGCTTTTCAGCGCGTGTAACCTTCTCTCCCTCACTGCATGCGCAGGCCTTTGGGATAATGATTCTTTACATATCCGTTTACGATCTTTCCGCCTCCGCAAGGAATTCCGTCAACGAGTACTGCACACCAGCCGTTTTCTGCCGCTTTCTCCCAGATAAATCCCTCACCTCGCAAATATGCGGCGCACCAGGGACTGTCTGCCGGCAAATCCACCTTACGGCGAAAGCGCTCACCATAGGCACTGAACAAATGATGATGGGGAACCAGTCTCCCCTTCACTGCTTTTCCTACCGGTACACCACAGCAAAACGCGCCTGCCGGGCATCCTTCCATGCCATCGGAAAGCAAAATCACATCTTCACGCAATCCTGCTAATCGCTCCGGCACATAACCGAAAGCGTCTGCAAAAAAGGACTCTGCCGCTTTTGCCTCTTCTTTTGACAGTTGTCGCAAATCATCCCGGAACAAAATGCCCTCACGCAGATCTCCCTGCCGACGCATGAGACACAGAAACTGCCCTTCTCCGGCAGATACATGCGGATAGAACCGACGTGCTGCTGAGTAGTCCCGGCCGCCCACAGATATACCGTCCACCGTCACAGCAACCACGTCTGCCGCCGCAGGAAGCATTGTAAAATCGGGATGCGCTGACAAAAACCAATCCAATACCTGCTCGTTTTCTTCCAGAGAAAATGTACAGGTGGAATACAGCAAGTACCCTCCGCCTGCTACTGTTTTTGCCGCATTTTCCAGAATTCCCTTCTGCCGTTCGGCGCACATAGCCACGTTTTCCACGCTCCACTCCTGCACCGCTTCCGGATATTTTCGAAACATCCCCTCCCCACTGCAGGGCGCATCCACTAATACAAAATCAAAAAAGCTGGGAAAGGTTTCTGCGATTTTGTTTGAATCCATAGAGGTAACTGCAGCATTCCGAACACCCATACGTTCTATGTTCTGCCGCAGAATCCGACAGCGGTCCCTGGAAATCTCATTGGAAACAAGCATCCCTGTACCATCCAAAATTCCTGCAAGCTGCGTGCTTTTTCCTCCAGGAGCAGCACACAGATCCAATACCCGCATCCCTGGCTTCAGCACATGTGCAGCAGCTGAAACCGTACTGATTGCCGAAGGATCCTGCACATAAAATGCTCCAGCATGATGCAGAGAATGCCGCCCTACTCCCTCACAGGAGAAGATATAGCCGCCGCCCGAAAAAGGCAGCGGCTTTGTTTGCATATCGGCAAGCGCCGAATATTTGGCATGTTTCAGAGAATTCAGACGCAAGGCACGCACAGGCATGTCCTCCATAGACTGAAGAAACGCAGGATACTCTGCGCCGAGCTGTGCACGCATACGGTGCAGGAAAGCCTCCGGTATCACTTGCAATTCCTCCTCTGCTTAGTCCATAAAGTCAAACTCAATATCAAAAATACGTACTGTGTCGCCCTCTTCACAGCCTGCTTCCCGCAGCTTGTCAATCACACCAGCGTTATTCAAAGACCGCTGGAAATACATAAGTGATTCCCGATCATCAAAATATACACGTCCGCACAGGCGTTTCAGCCATTTGCCTTCACAGACATACGCACCATCGTCCGCACGGTAGACCACTGTATCCTGTGGATCTTCGTCTGCATTCTCCGCTTCCTCCGGCACTACGTCTGGCGCATATACGGCAATAGGCGGAAGTGTGGCAAGGGTCTGATCAATCAGATGTAGCAGTTCACGGATACCTGCACCGGTAGCCGTGGAAATACACACAAGGGGATATCCCATTGCATCTGTCAATGCGCGCAATGCGGCAATCTCCGGCGTATCTGTCCCGTCCGGAAGCAAATCGCATTTGTTAGCAGCCACAATGCGGGGACGCTCAGCAAGCTCCTGTGAAAACTCTTCCAATTCTCCGGCAATGGTATTGAAATCGTCAGCGGGCAATCTCCCCTCCAGCCCAGAAACATCCACCACCTGCAAAAGCAGCCGGCACCGTTCAATATGCCGCAAAAAATCATGTCCCAGTCCCGCTCCCTCGGCAGCACCCTCGATTAGTCCCGGGATGTCCGCCATGACGAATCCCCGTTCTTCTCCCAGATCCACTACACCAAGGCTTGGTTCCAGTGTTGTGAAATGATACTCTGCAATTTTCGGACGTGCAGCGGAAACAGTCGCAAGAAGAGAACTTTTCCCGGCGGACGGCAAGCCTACCAGCCCCACATCAGCAATCATTTTCAGTTCCAGCAAAAGCGTTTTTTCTTCCCCGGCCAGTCCATCCTTGGCAAAGCGAGGCACCTGCCGTGTAGCAGTGGCAAAATGCTTGTTGCCCCAGCCGCCGCGTCCGCCCCGGCACACCACATAGGGATCTCCGTCAGACATGTCATGAAGAATTCTGCCACTTCCCGCCTCCCGGATAATCGTACCGCGGGGCACCAGAATTACTGTATCAGCACCGTTTTTACCATGC